>CAITMP010000771.1 GCA_903893525.1 uncultured Acidobacteriia bacterium
CCAAGCTACCGTTGTGACGCTCGATGTTGTCCAGAATCTCCTTGCTGGTGCCGGAATCAAGGCGGTTGAACATTTCCGAGACGGCCCGCACACCGCCATAGGATTCGCGGCTGAACTCCCCGATTGCCTGAAGCTTCTGCCCGATCACGGAGGCGATCTTGTTCACGATCTCCGGGGAAATCTGGTCAAGATTGGCCATGCGGAGAGCCACGTCGGACCGCATTTCCGGCGGCAGTGACACCAGCAAGGCTGCTGCCTGCGAGGCATTGAGGTGGGAAAGGACCAACGCAATTGTTTGCGGGTGCTCATTGTGTATGAACTTGGCGAGCTGCTGCGGATCCGCCTTCTGGAGAATGTCGAGGTTGGCATAATCGCCGCCGAGCGCCTTGGAGAGGCGGTCAATCAGCTTCTTCGCCACGTCGGGGCCAAAGGCCGAAATCAGCATCTTCTTGGCGTAGTCCAAGCCGCCGCGAACGACAAAGTCATGCGCCATGTGCATCTGGTAGAACTCCTCCAGAAGCGATTCGGCGTCTTCCGACGAGATGGACTCCAATCGGGCCACTTCCCGGGCAACCAACTGGACCTCGTCGTCCGACAACTGCTTGACAAGTTCGGCGCTCACCTTGTCTCCGAGCAGAATCAACAACATGGCGGCCTTGCGAAGTCCACTGACCGGCTCGGTATTTTTTGCGACGGCGTTTGTGATCATGGCGATTTGTCAGCCGCGTTTCGGCTCGGTGTCGGCCACCCAGGTACGTAGGACGTTGGCGGCGGCTCCAGGGTCCTTGGTGATGGACTCCCGTATGTGCCGGACCAACACCTCCGTCTTTTTCGTATTGGCCGGCAACTTGATGCGGCTAAGTGTCTCGGCTTCCAATTGGGCTTGCTCGGCCTGTGCGTCCAAAAGGTCCTGCTCCATTCGTTCCTGAGGGGTCTCAGCAGCCGCCAACGCCGTGTGCGGAGTTTCTCCTGCCGCAGCGGCTTCCACGGCTCCAGGTGCGGTGTCTGTCGCAGCAAGCTTTTTCTTCTTCGGACGCCGGACCATCAGGAAAGCCACGGCGAGAAGAAGGAACAGCCCAGCCGCGACACTGCCGACAAAGACAGGACTCTTGAAATCGAATGGTGGAGCTGGCTTTGCCGGTTGGGGCGGAGCCGGCGGTGGTTCCGTTGAAAGTGTGCTCTCAAATGGCACGGATTCAACGATGATCTTGTCTCCACGCTGGTCATTGAAACCGACAATTCCAGCGACAATTTGCTGAATACCCTTTAGCGTTTCCGGCGAGGGTGGAACCAGCGTCCTTTTCGCCTTGGGGCCAAACCCCTCCCAGCGGACGGATTGATCCACCAATACGGATGCCGAAACTCTTCGGATAGCCCCTCGCGGGGATATGGTCTTTCGAACAGTGCGGCTTGGCTGATAGGAGACGTTTTCCGTCCTCCTGCTCGTCCCTGAGCCCGAACCAGTGGCGCGCGGAGGAGGCGCGGGAAGATTGGACGCGGTTCCAGGCATGCCTCCGGTGGAGGCAGCACCAAGGGACTCCTCGGTGGACTGCGAGGTAATGATTGCTGCACCAGAAGCATCCACAAGGTCGACGCTCTCCTCGCTGTTGGTCAGATCGCACTCCACGCTGAGCCCCGTGCGGAACCGGCCAGTTCCCACCAATGGTTCCAGCTGGGTATTGATCCTGGACATTAGATCTGATTCGATCTGGCGACGATACTCGTAGTTCGATTCGGCTACACGCGCATCATTTTCGTCGCCCGAACTAGGGCGGTTCAGCAGCCGCCCCACACCGTCGATAATCGCAACGGATTCCGGCGACAGGTTGTCGACGGCACTCGCCACCAAATTGGCGATTGCCGTGATGTTGCCCTTGGAGAGTCCAGTGGTGTGCTTGAGAGTGAGGACGACGGTGGCTTTCGCGGGCTGTCGGGAGTCGAGGAACACCGATTCCTTTGCAAGGGTCAGGTGGATTCTGGCATGGGAAACCTCGGCAAGGCTGGCGACCGTCCTCTCCAGCTCGCCTTCCAGCGCGCGCCGGAAATTCACCTGTTCTGTAAAGTCGCTGACCCCGAGGTTTGTGCGGTCAAACAATTCAAACCCAATCCGACCGGTACGGGGCAGTCCTGCTCCGGCAATTGCGAGCCGACCCTCCGCTAGTTTGGCGGAAGGCACCAAGACCGTGGACCCGGTTTCATCCAGCTTGAATTCAATGTTCCCCTCGCGAAGTTTCTGGGTAACCGCCAGTGCGTCCTCGGGAGCAAGACCGGTGTACAGGTTGCGGAAATCATTCTCATGCCGGAAGTAGACAAGACCCCAACCAATCGCGGCAACGATCAGCGGGACCACCACCAGCGAAATTCGCTGGGGCAGGGTGAGGGACGTCCAGATGCGCTTGAGCTGGTTCATTGGGTTCCGTTGCCACTACATCGGCATGCGCATGATTTCCTGGTAGGCTGATACGAACTTGTTCCGCACTTGCTGGAACAGCTCGAGCGACAGTTCCGCCTGTTGCGAGGCAAGGGCCGCCATGTGGATGTCGCCTTTTCCGTTTATGAGCAACTCGTCACCAGCCTTCTTCGCCGCCGATTGGCTCGTCTCTACATTGGCGATAGCAGCACCGATAGCATCGGCAAAACTACCGGTGTGCGTCTTGGGCGCGGCGGTCGGAAGCTCGATGGCAGCGATGGCCTTGCCTGAGACGGCATTTGCGGCGTGGATGGCGGACGAAATCTGCATGGCCGTGAATTGTCTAACGGAACAGTTCAATCGAGCGAGCGATCATGTCCTTCACGGAAGCGATGGCTGTCACATTGGCTTGGTAGCCGCGCGAGGCGGCCATAAGATCCACCATCTCCTCGGCTGGGCTGATTTTTGGAAATGCCACATAGCCTTGCGGGTCTGCATCGGGGTGGCCCGGCAGATAACGCCGCTCCGGGTCGGTCTCATCAATATTGATTCGGGACACGGAAACGCCTTCCAAACTCCCGTTGCTCCCTCCGGACATGGCTTGGGCGAAGGACTCGCCAAAGGATGCGGCGTTGGACATGCTGGCACTGGTGAAGACAGCATCCTTTCGGCGGTAGGGGCCACCTTGTGGCGTGCGAGTGGTGTCAGCGTTTGCCAAGTTTTCTGTAATCAACTCGGCCCGGACCCTTTGGGCATCCATGCCGGAAGCACTGACGGCGAGAGCACCGAAGAGGCTCATCAGGCCCGCCCTTCCTCAATGGCAGACCGAATGCCTTTGAACTCACTCTTGAGCATCTGGGTGGCAAGGTTGAATTTCAGGTCGGTTTCGGCCATCAGCCTGGCTTCGCGGTCCATGCTGACATTATTCCCGTCGTTCCGGCTTGCAAGCCCGGGAGCTTCCTGAACCTGCGGTGTAAATTGGGACAGCATCGCGGCGAAGCTGTCGGGGGCCTGCGCATCGCGAGTCTTATACCCAGGAGTGTCCGCATTGGCAATGTTGGAGGCGATCACCTCCTGACGACGGGTAAGAAAGCTGAGGAAATTGCCAAGGTCCAAGCCTGTCTGTTGAAAAGACATGCAGCACCAAGTGCATGCGTCGGGCCAAACCGGATGTTACTGAATTTGAGCAGGATAGGTACTGTGGTGCCCGGACGGTCCGTCAATAGTATGCCGGATCGCCAGGAATTTGGCGTCGCTCGGCAACTTCCACAAGCGAGGAGTGGAAACTGGACGCAGCCTGCAGCCGGTTGAGCGACGCGACCATGTCCGCGCGGGCGATCCGGGCGGCGACCACCGTCTCGTGAAGTTCCAGAAGCAGAGCGGAGCATTCCAGATCGGAGCCGGGATCGGCAAGC
>CAITMP010000772.1 GCA_903893525.1 uncultured Acidobacteriia bacterium
TGGCCGTCGATCCAGACGGGGCGGACTTGCGAGGCAATCTGGAGCCTCTTTTCGCCCACAGTCTGCTCGAATTCGATCTCCATCGGCGTGCCGTTCAGAACCAGCGGTCGGGCAGCATCGATGCGCGCCTTGACGGCCGGATCCACCGTGCCGAAGAATTCGCCGCCCTCGATGTATCGGTCGGGGGCAAATCCACGGTTGGAGAAAAGGACACGGCTTTTGGTGTCGAGAAGCGCGACGTTGGTGTCCAAGGCGTCCATCAGGGAAAGCAGCCGGGCCTGTGCTTCCTGAAACTTGGCCTCGGCGCGCAAGCGTTGGTAAGTCCGGGAGATGTCGGAGGCCACCCGTTCGAGAACCTCAATCTCATCCGCACCGAAACGATTGTGGACACCGGAGTAGACGCACAGCGCCGCCCATTCTCCCGGGACCAGTTCCACTGGAATCGTACCGGTGGACACGTAGCCGCAGGCGGTGGCGGCGGCGAGCCAGGGGTTGTAGCCGGGATAGGTGGCGAGATCGGCAGCGACCGGGCGACGCTCCCGGATGGCCGTACCGGCGGGCCCCATACCGTACTGGTCGTCGCCCCACGAAACATGGAGATTGCGGGCGTAGCCGTGGTCGTCGCCCGCAGTGGCGACGATGCGTATGGTCCGTTCAGGGGTATTTTCGGCCAAGCCAAACCACGCCATGCTGAACTGGCCGCTCTCCAGAACGGCCTCGCAGGCCGCATCGAAGACATTCTGGGGGGTGGTGGCCGCGAGCAGTTTCCGGCGTGTGAGGGCAATGGAATCGAGTGCGCGGGTGAGCGACGGCAATTTCGCCTGCTCGGCCTTGCGCTCCGTAATGTCGGTGGCGAACCCCGCGAGGAAGCGATACGGCCCCACCCGGACATGGTCGAAATGCACCTCGACTGGAAACTCATCGCCGCTCTTGGTGCGATACACGCTCTCCAAGGCAACGCTGTGATTGCGCCTGACCTGTTGCCATCTCGCTGCGGGATCGGAAGGATCGATACCTTTGTCGATATCCCAGGCAAAGAGCGAAGTCATTTCCTCCCTGGTGTAGCCGAGCCGATCCACAGCCGCTTTGTTGACGTAGGTGATTCTTCCCGTGGCGTCGATGCGGAACACAATCTTCCGGGTATATTCCAACAAGGCCGTGGCCAGTTCCAGTTCCGAAACCACGGCCTTCGCCGCTGTGATGTCCGAACAGTGCGCGAACATGAGGCGGTGGCCGTCCGGCTGGCCGGACTCGATCAGCTGGTAGCGGACCTGAAGCCACCGGTAGATGCCATCGGCATGCAGAAAGCGCGCCTCCGCGTCCAAGGGCTTGCCGGACTCCATGGACCAGTTGGCCTTCAGGTTGGGCAGATCGTCCGGATGGACCCGGCTATCGAGAAATCCAAGCTCGAAAAAGCGTTCGAGCGGGAAGCCGGTGAGTGCGGCGGACCCAGCCGAGACCAGCCTGGGAGGTTGCTCATAGTCGGCCACGATAATGCTTCCCGGCAGGCAATCAATGACGCGCCGAAGTTCGGTCGCGCTGAGTTCGGCACGCAATTTCGCCGTTTGCGACTCGGTTTTGTCACGCACAATCAGGCGGATGTGCGGGAAGGCACCGGTTTCGATGCGCCACGCCCGTGCACGCACCCAGCGGACTTCGTGGTCGGGACGGAGGATGCGGACAAGGGCTTGCGCGTAGCCGGATGCCGAAAGCTCGGCGGACATCGACTCCAAACTGGCTCCGTCATCGGGATGCAGCACCACCCGCCAAGCGTCGGAGTAGGTCAAATCCGCAAAGCTCCGCCCGAACAGGAGTTCACTATGCGGGTTGGCGAAAAGCAAGGTTTCGGCGGGGAGGGACCAGATGAGGACCGCCTCGTCAAGATCCCGGAAAACATCGAACCAAAACTCCGGCGGGACGGAAGAGGGAGCCTTTGCGGGGACCGCATCCATGGCGGGAGACGCTTTTGCGGGGCGCGTCACACTCTGATCATGGCACAGATGGGACGGGCTAGCTGGAGGCTCGCTGGAGAGGGGTAAAACCGGGGTCAATTCCATTTGGGTATGGGGTGACGCGAGGCAGCAAGCACTGAATTGGGGCCACAGAATTCAGCCATGGCACCCTTCGCAGCTTTCCGCTTCGAGACCGGCGAAACGGCATACACAGGGAAAAA
>CAITMP010000773.1 GCA_903893525.1 uncultured Acidobacteriia bacterium
CGGCGGGCGCGGCCAACAGTCGCCTTGTCCTCGTCGCTCAATTCGTCAATGCCGAGAATGGCGATGATGTCCTGCAAATCCTTGTAACGCTGCAAGACGCCCTTCACGGCTTGGGCCGTGTTGTAATGCTCGTCGCCGAGGATGCGGGGATCGAGAATGCGCGAAGTCGACGCCAGCGGATCCACTGCCGGATAAATTCCGAGTTCGGCAATCGGGCGGGAAAGATTCGTGGTCGCGTCCAAGTGGGCAAACGCCGCAGCCGGTGCCGGATCGGTGTAGTCGTCGGCGGGCACGTAGATGGCCTGCACGGAAGTGATGGAGCCGTCCTTGGTCGAGGTGATGCGTTCCTGCAGCTCGCCCATTTCGGTGGCGAGGTTCGGCTGGTAGCCGACGGCGGAAGGCATGCGGCCCAGCAGCGCCGAAACTTCGGATCCGGCCTGGGTGAAGCGGAAAACATTGTCGACAAAGAGCAGCACGTCCTGGTGCTCCACGTCACGGAAATATTCGGCGACCGTGAGACCGGTCAGGCCGACGCGCAGACGCGCCCCTGGCGGCTCGGTCATCTGGCCGTACACAAGTGCCACCTTGGATTTGGTGTAGTCGGCGGGATCGACGATGCCGCCTTCCTGCATTTCCAGCCACAAATCGTTGCCTTCGCGGGTGCGTTCGCCGACGCCCGCGAACACCGACACACCACCGTGCTGCATGGCGATGTTGTGGATCAATTCCATGATGACGACGGTCTTGCCGACGCCTGCACCGCCGAACAGGCCGATTTTGCCGCCCCGGAGATACGGTTCCAGCAGATCGATGACCTTGATGCCGGTCTCGAACATTTCGAGGTTGGTCGACTGTTCATCGAACGCCGGAGCTTGCCGGTGGATCGGCATGAAGGTCTTGGCGTTCACCGGACCCATCTCGTCAACAGGTTGGCCGAGCACGTTCAAAACGCGGCCCAAAGTTTCCTTGCCGACCGGGATGGTGATCGGAGCGCCCAGGCTGATCGCCTTCATGCCCCGGACCAAGCCCTCGGTGGGCTGCATCGCGATGGTGCGGACGCGGCCTTCACCGATGTGCGCGGCGGCCTCGCAGATGATATCGATCGGCGTGGGGACGTCAAAACCTTCGCTGGTGATGCGGATAGCGGTGCGGACCTCGGGAATCTCGCCCTCGGGGAACTGGCAGTCGATCGCGGGTCCCGCGATCTGTACGACGTGCCCTACTACAAAATTTTCTGTCGCCATGTAAGAATCCTTTTCCGGCAGGGTTATTCCGCGGCCGCCGCGCCGCTGACAACTTCGATGATTTCCTTGGTGATCGCCGCCTGCCGCACGCGGTTCATGTGCAGTGTCAGGGTTTCAATCACTTCCTTCGCGTTGGACGACGCCGTGTCCATTGCGGTCATGCGCGCAGCCTGGTAGGCGGCGACTGTTTCGAGCATCGCCCGGAACACCGATACTTCGACAAGGCGCGGAATCAGTTGCTCCAACATGTCGAGCGGGGATTGCTCGTAGATGTAATCCGCTGAACTCCCCGAACCAGCCATCGGCGGCAGGGGCAGAATCTGCGCCACGGAGAGGTTGGCCGACATCACCGACTTGAAGTCGTTGTTGATGATGTACACGCCGTCGGTCTCGCCGTCCCGGTAGCGCCGAATCACGTCACGGGCAATACCTGCCGCGTCCTGGTAGGTGGGCTTGTTGAGAATGTTGATGTGCTCGGACAGGATCTTCGCACCGCGCTTGCGGTAGAAGTCCCGGCCCTTGCGGCCGACCAAGGTTAGAGTGATTTCCTTGCCCGCGTGCTCCTCGGCAAATTTCTGGGCCGCCTTCAACAGGTTGGAGTTGAAAGCACCCGCCAAACCAGTGTCGCTGGTGAGAAAAATCAGGTCAACCCGCTTGGACTCGCGCGTTGCCAGCCAGGGACTGCTCCCGGCACGGTCGTCCGACGAAGCCGCAGCGGTCAGGTTCGCCAACATCTCGCGCATGGTCTGCGCATAGGGCCGGGCTGCAATGACGCGCTCCTGCGCACGGCGCAGCTTTGCGGCCGAGACCATCTTCATGGCCTTGGTGATCTGCTGCGTGTTCTTGACCGAGCGGATGCGCCGCCGGAAATCGATCAAACTCGGCATATCGGGTTTTTACGCCTTCGCCTTCTTGAATCTTTCCTTCAGTTCGTTGATCGCCGCAGTAAGGTCGGCTTCCAACTGCTTGTCGAGGGCCTTCTTCTCGCGGATGGCGTTCAGAATGCCAGGCTTGGCCGTCTCGAGGAACTTGTACAATTCCTGCTCGAAGGGGCGGCAGTCCTCGACGCGCATGTCGTCGAGCAAGCCGCGCGTACCTGCGAAGATGATGGCAATCTGCTTTTCCACCGGCAGCGGCTTGTATTGCGGTTGCTTGAGGATTTCCACGAGGCGCCGGCCACGGTTCAACTGGTCCTGGGAGGACTTGTCGAGATCCGAACCGAACTGGGCGAAGGCCGCCAGTTCCCGGTACTGTGCCAAGTTCAAGCGCAACGGGCCGGCAACCTGCTTCATGGCCTTGATTTGCGCGTTGCCACCGACGCGACTTACGGAAAGACCGACGTTGACGGCGGGGCGGATGTTGGAGTTGAACAGATCCGATTCCAAGTAGATCTGGCCGTCGGTGATCGAAATCACGTTCGTCGGAATGTAGGCCGAAACGTCCCCAGCCTGGGTTTCGATGAAAGGCAGGGCGGTCAGCGAACCCGCGCCGCGTGCATCGCTCAACTTCGCCGCACGCTCCAGGAGACGGCTGTGGAGGTAGAACACGTCGCCGGGGAACGCTTCGCGGCCCGGTGGACGGCGGAGCAGCAGTGAAATTTCACGGTACGCTGCAGCGTGCTTGGAAAGATCGTCGTAAACGCAGAGGGCGTGGCGGCTGGAATCGCGGAAATACTCGCCAATCGCGCAACCGGCGTACGGCGCCAAGTACTGCATTGGAGCCGGATCGGAGGCCGACGCAGACACCACGATGGTGTATTCCATCGCGCCAGCATCTTCAAGCGTCTTCACAACCTGCGCCACGGTGGAGCGCTTCTGACCGATCGCGACATAGATGCAAATCATGTCGCCGCCCTTTTGGTTGATGATGGCGTCGAGTGCAATGGCCGTTTTGCCGGTCTGGCGGTCGCCGATGATCAATTCGCGTTGGCCGCGGCCAACCGGGATCATGCCGTCGATGGCCTTGATGCCGGTCTGCATCGGCTGCTTCACGGGCTGGCGGTCAATAACACCGGGAGCGATGCGCTCGATGGCGTTGCGCTGTGTGGTCGCAATCGGACCCTTGCCGTCAATTGGACGGCCAAGGGCGTCCACAACGCGGCCAATCATGGCCTCGCCAACCGGCACGGACATGATTTGCCCGGTCCGGCGTACTTCGTCGCCTTCGCGGATCTTCTGATATTCACCCAGCAGCACCGCGCCAACCTGGTCTTCCTCCAAGTTCATTGCGATGCCCGACACGCCGTGCGGGAACTCAATCAACTCGCCCGACATGACCTTCGCCAAGCCGTAGATACGCGCAATGCCGTCGCCGACCGAGATGATCGAGCCAACCTCGCTCACGTCAACCGCGCGGTCGTAGTTCTCGATCTCCTGCCGGAGAATCTTTGTAATCTCGTCTGCCCCGATTTGAGCCATAGGATTCCGAATTCAAAAAAAGAAATTATCTAAACAGCCAGGCGCAGGCGCAGGCTTTCGAGCCGCCCCTGTACCGATCCGTCATACACTTTGGAACCGAGCTTCGCCTTCGCGCCGCCAATCAGCTCCGGGTTCACCGAAAAATGCGCACGGACATGGCCAGCGATAGCCCGCTCCAATTCAGCGGTCACCGCAGCCTGTTGCGCGGGAGTCAATTCAAAAGCCGATGCGATCTCGGCTCGGGTCCACCCCAACCGCTCGTCGAGCGCCAGATCGAACGCCTCGATCATGGGGGTCAAGTCACCGGCACGCCGCCGGTCGCTCAACACAAAGAGGAAATTGCGAATGATGCGGTGAAGGTTCAGGGAATCAGCGATACGCCCGATCACCTGCCGCTTCCGATTGGCGGAAATCGCCGGCGACGCCAGAGCCACCTTTAAGACAGGGGCCGCTTTCGCCGCAGCCTCAAACAAACGCAGATCGCGAACCGCAATAGCGGGATCGATGGACCCAGGCTTTGTGGAATCGCCTAGAACCACGTCCACCAAGGCGTTTGCGTATCGGGTTACAAGTGCGGAGGAAGTCATGCTGGATTTATCTGTTTTTCGACTTGTCCGCAGTCGCGGCGGTACTGGCGGCCAAACCGCCCACAAAACTGTCCATCAGTGCGGACTGGACGTCTCCTGTCATCCGGCCCTTGACCTTTTGCGTAGCCAAGTCGATGGCCAGCTTGGCTGCGTGCCTCTGCAACTCCAGCCGGGCCAACTTGCTGGCGGATTCGATTTCCATGGCGGCGTGCTGTGAAATTCTTGCCAGTTCGAGCTCGGTTTCGCGGCGCAGCCGAACAGCTTCGTGCTCGCGCTCGGACTTGGCTTCAGCCTTCAAGGCGTCCACAGTCCCAGCCAAGCCGTCGAGCTTGACCTGAACCGCCATCGCCCTGGCCTCTGCGGCTATCTTTGCATTTTCACCAGCGGCCAAAGCCTCGCGAATGCCAGCGGAACGCTCGGCGAGGAATGGCCCGAGGTTCTTCGACATCAGGTAGCCCAAGCCAGCAGCGAGAATGCCGAAGTTCAACCACTTCCACATCATCATGTTGCCGCCGGATTCGCCCTCGTGCTTTTCGCCCTTTGCCTCGCCGTGCGGGCCTTCATGGGCCGACTCCTGGGCGATGACCGGAAGCACACAAGCAGGTGCCATTGCGAGGCAGCCAGCAGCCACAAGAATGGAAAGACGCCGGCGCATTAGGCCACCCGCCTGTTCAGAATGGAATCCGCAATCTGAGTGGCCAAGAGATCACTTTGAAGTTCGAGGGATTGACGGGCGGCTGCAGCCTCTTCAGCCACAGCAGCTTTTCCAGCCGCTATTCGCGCTTCAGACTCGGCACGTGCCGCTTGGATCCGAACTGCCTGTTCGGAGTTGAGCTGTTTGAGGAATGACGCGTTCTCGGCGTAGATCTCGCCGCGCGCGGCCGCCAAGGCGGTTTCGTAGCTGGCAACCCGGGAATCAGCGCTCCGCAAACTTTCAGCGGCGGCCTCGCGAGCACCCTCGCTCAGACGGTGGCGCTCCCTGAGGACTTTGTCCAAAGGTGCCAGATAGAAATATTTGACGCAGACTGCGAGAAGCAGTACGAGGAAGAAAGTAGGGAGGCCATTCAGGACGATCCCACCAAGGGCTTGCAGAGTTTGATCCATTTCGAGAGGTGATTCGGAACGGCGTACGACTAGGTAAATTTCAATTTACCATGCCATGCGGCACGAGCGGCACTATCCACGGACACACCTCGCCCCAAGTGGACCTGCGGCCCGTTTCGGGCCGGTGCAACTGGTGGGACGCCGTGCCGAGCCCGTGCGTTACGCCTACCTTTTGGCAGCCACAACGCGCGAGGGGTAGAGCGTCTGGCGTACCTGCCGGTCATGCTCCAACTCGAACCCGCAGGCTTCCATCATCTCGGGAATGCGCGTCTCCACTTGGCGCCCCAGAAACGCGGGCGCGATGCTGCCGATGAAGCGGTACCAAACGTTGAACGCCGGGTCCTGCTGCCCGATCAACACAAGCGCCAATTTTCCGTTCGGCCGAAGCACCCTGTGCATTTCCGACAGCGTGTGCACGATGTCCTCCTCGCCAAGCAACTCCAGCAAATAACAGCAAACGACGGCATCGAACGCACCGTCGCCGAACGGCATCCGCCTCGCGTCCACGGCCTGGCAATGGGCTTCGACGCCGGGAATTCTCCGCCGCGCGACCCGTTGTGTGCGCGCGGCCATGTTTGGGGAGATGTCAACACCGCAGGTCATCCCGTTCGGATTGCTCCTCAGGAGGCGACGGAACATTTCCCCGGAGCCGGTCGCAACCTCAAGAACACGCATTCCGTCTGCAACCCCGGCAAGGGACAAGGCGACTTTGTGGGCGTCGGAATGGAAGAGCATGGTCGAGAGCGGGTAGATCTCCGCCACTAGGTCGTAGATGCGGCGCGTGTTGCCGGGCAGGAAGCGGAATGTGTCCTCGACCTTGCTTCCGAGCGATTCGCGGGCGGTGGGGCGGGCGCTGAATGTCGACATTCGCTACCGCGCCGGTACCGACAGTGACGGCGTATCCGGCACTTCAATCTCGATTCGCGTTCCGCGCCCGGGCTGGCTGTCGATCAACATGCGGTAATCACCGTTATACAGCACCTTCAGTCGCTCTTTCAAATTTGTGACTCCGATGCCTTTGTTGAGGATGTTCGAAAGCTCCGTTTCTGGAATCCCAACCCCGTCATCCTCGACCTCCACAACGAGCCTGCCACCCGCCCTGCGGCTGCGGAGAGTGATGGAGCCGCCCTCCACTTTGGAGGCAATTCCATGCTTGATCGAGTTTTCCACCAGCGGCTGGAAGAGCATGCTGGGCACCAGAAGATCCAGGGTGGCCGGATCTATGCTGTTGGAAACACGCAACTTGTCGCCAAACCGAACGCGCTCGATCGCCAAATAGTCCTCCATGAAATCCAGCTCGTCCCGAAGTGGTGCCAAGTGTTCGGCACTGCGCAACCGGCGGCGCATGATTCGCGCCAACTGGGTGACCATTACGCGCGCGCGTTCGGGATTGATCCGGATCAAGGTCGAAATTGAATTCAGCGTATTGAAAAGAAAATGGGGGTTGATCTGACTGGCGAGCGCTTCGAGGCGCGCCTGCATCAGCAAGCGCTGCTGCGATTCCAGCTTGGCCTCGTTGCGCGAGTTGTTCCAAACCTTCAGCGGCAGGGTGATGCAAAAGTAGGTGGAAACATACATGCCCCCGACCAATGGCAGCGGGTCAGTCAGGCGCTCCGGCGCGAACAGGCGGGGCGGGTCGAATGCCGTGGCGAGGGCTTGGCGCAGGAATTCCGCAGCCACCACCCCGAAGCTGAACCAAGCGTGGAGGGCGGCGCTTCGGAGCTCCCTACCCGGCTGGAACACACGGTAGAAGTTCACTTCCGGGAACGGCGAGAAACGCCAGATGTCGTCGCGGTCCACGGCGGCGTCGCGCAGGAGTCCGCCTCCAAGCCCTACCGCCGCGAAGAACGGCAGCGAAAGATACTCGCCACCAAACATTGCCGGGACGGCAATCACCAGTCCCGCCAGCAGTCCAGTGACGTAGCCGCCCGCGATACCAGCCAGCAGGACGCCCTCCAAACCCAAATCGAGCGCGGGGTAGTCGCCGGTCGCCACCCGTATCGCCACGCCGGGCCCGAACATCGCTGCAAACCACAGTACAAGGCGGATTCGTTGAGCAAGCGTCCGCTCCTCGCGCTGGAGCATGCGCTTGGCCGCCGCACTGCGGACGCCGAAGCTCGCGATCGCAGCAGCGACCGCTACCCTCAGCAGGAGCAGGATGATGTGTTGTTGCATGCCGGTCGCAGCGGGGGCACGGGCCCCCGGCGCGTTCTTTGGGGAACGAGCCCTTGCTGGTCATTATAATGGGGTTTGTCCGGCAAGTTCGAACTACACCAGGCCGCAGAGGCCGATTTTCCAACCGAATACGGCCAGTTCCGCATCTTCGGCTTCGAAGGCAGGACCACCAGTGACACCGGAACGGCGGTCGAGGAGGCCGTCGTCATCACCATGGGCGACGTCGCCAACGGCCCTCCGCCCGTTTTGCGCATCCACTCCCAGTGCCTGACCGGAGACGTGTTCCATAGTCTGCGCTGCGATTGCCGCGCACAGTTGGAAATCGCCTTGGAACGGATCGCGGTGGAAGGCCGGGGCTTGGTCGTGTATGAAATGCAGGAGGGTCGCGGCATCGGTATTATGAACAAACTGCGCGCCTACCAACTGCAGGACCAAGGTGCCGACACCGTGGAGGCCAACGAGCAACTGGGATTCGAGAGCGATCTCCGAGATTATGCCCTGCCTGGCGCGATCCTGCTGAGTCTTGGAATCCGGTCCGTGCGGCTGCTTTCCAACAACCCGGACAAGGTTCATGCGCTGGAGCAGGCGGGGGTTGAAGTAGCGGAACGGTTACCCTGCGTGGCCGCTCCGGTCGAATCGCGTCGAGGATACCTGGAGACAAAGCGCGACAAAATGGGCCACCTTTTCGACCTTTCCTAGACCTGAAAAATTCTTCTATTTCCGGCCCTAAACTTTCCACACGCCCCTGCCGATAGAAGGGCATGAATGAAAGACGTTTCGAAAAGCGTCTCCTATGCGCCCAGTTGGTGCGCGTCGAATGGACCGTGGGGCCGGAGCGATTCCGCAGTTCGGAGGCGGTTCTGGAGGACATTTCCGCGATTGGAGGCTGCGTCCAAATGGACACGCCAATCCCCATCGGAGCCCCGATGGAGTTAATCATCGATACGGAAAATGGGCCGCCGGCGAACTACCGAGGTCATGCCTGCTATTGCGCATTCCGGGATTTTGGATATTTTGTCGGAGTGCGCTTCTCCGACACGAACCTGTGGACAGTTGCGACTGTAGCACCAGAGCACTTGCTGAATTTGGAGTCGCTGAGCCAACGGGCAATGCCGATGCGGATGTAGGTGTGAGGAATGCCGCGGAGCCGACGGGCACCAAGCCGATGATTGTGGGTTCCCTGGCACATGACGGAGACGCCAAACTGTTGGCAACGCTGCGCAACCGTCCCGGACCCGAGTCTGCCCCGCAGCGGATTGCGGCACCATGCCCCCGAAGGAACAACGGAACCCATGGAGTGGTTCGGCGCTACCCTACCGGCTAAACCGAGTAACCGTCTTCGCCGCGTGCCGCTCCAACGCCAACTCCACCAACCGGTCGATCAGATCAGGGTAGCGGATGCCCGTATACTCCCACATCTTCGGGAACATGCTAATCGAAGTAAAACCGGGAATCGTATTGATCTCGTTCACAAAAAACTGCCCGGAAGACTCCTCCCGCAGGAAATCGACGCGCCCCATACCCTCGCAGCCCACGGCCAAGTAGCAAGCCACCGCCAACCGACGCATTTCGGCCTCATCCTCCGCCGACAACTTCGCCGGAAGCTCGATCCGAGCAGCATTCAGCAGGTACTTGTCCTCGTAGTCGTAGAACTCGCGCGACGGCAGGATCTCGCACGGCACACTCGCCGCGGGATCTTCGTTCCCCAGCACGGCGCACTCGAATTCCCTGCCCTCGATACCCCGCTCCACAATCACTTTCCGGTCGAACTCGGCCGCCGTCGCCAGCGCCGCTTCCAACTCCGCCAGATCGTGCGCCTTGGAAATCCCCACGGACGACCCCAAATTCGCTGGTTTCACGAACATTGGAAAGGGCAGCCGTGCCGCCACCTCCGACGCCGTGAACTGGCCGCGATGCAGCACAAGGTAATCCACCACTGGCAGACCTTGGTCGCGACACACCCGCTTCATCACATCCTTGTCCATCGACACCGCCGACGCCAGCACATTTGCCCCAACGTAGGGCAAATCCGCCAGTTCGAACAGCCCCTGCATGGTCCCATCCTCGCCGAACGTCCCGTGCAGAACGGGAAATACTACGTCGATGTCCGGGTTTGCGCCGGGTTCGGGCAGAATCGGCCCCGGACTCCAGCGCCCCTGCTTGTCGATGAAAAACTTCTTCACCTCGTACTTGTCCGGGTTCAGCGCGGCAATGACAGACTCCGCCGACCGCAGCGAAACCTCATGCTCCCCCGACCGCCCCCCGTAAACTACCGCCACCCGTGTCTTCATTAGGGCCTCAGGGTATAAAGCATCCGGGGGAAGGCAATCGTCTCCCGAATATGTTCCAATCCGCATATCCACGCCACGCAGCGCTCAATGCCCATGCCGAAACCGCCGTGCGGCACCGTGCCGTACTTGCGCAGGTCGATATACCAGTCAAACGCTTCCTTGGGCAGCTTGTGTTCCTCGATCCGCTTCAGCAGCAATTCGGGATCATGCAACCGCTGTCCACCGCCGATAATCTCGCCATAGCCTTCCGGTGCCAGCACGTCGACACCCAGCGCGACCTCGGGCCGATCCGGGTCCGGAGCCATGTAGAACGCCTTGATCGCCGACGGGAACCGGTCCACCAGCATGGGCCGGTCAAACTGCTTCGTCAGAATCGTCTCGTCGCCGCCACCGAAATCGCTGCCCCACTCGATGTTCGACCCATTCGCCTGCAGGTTTTTCACAGCATCGTCGTAGCTCATGCGCACGAACGGCGATTGGACCAGCTCTAGCTTCGCCGTATCCCGCTCCAGAACCTTCAGTTCCTCGCGCTTCTTGTCCAACACTCGCCCCACCACGTAGACGATGAATTCTTCCGCGACCCGTTTGATCTCCTCCAAGTCGGCGTAGGCCATCTCGGGCTCCACCATCCAGAATTCCGTCAGGTGCCGCCGAGTCTTGGATTTTTCCGCCCGGAACGTCGGCCCGAAGCAGTAGACCTTGCCGAAGGCCATAGCCGTGGCCTCGCTGTACAACTGGCCGGACTGCGACAAATACGCCTTCTCGTCGTCGAAGTAATTCACTTCGAACAGAGTTGTTGTGCCCTCGCATGCGGCAGGAGTGAAGATCGGGGTATCGACCAGCGTGAAGCCGTGGTTGTCGAAATAGTCCCGCACAGCGCGCACGATCTCATGGCGCACACGCAAAATCGCGTGTTGGCGCTGCGACCGCAGCCACAGGTGCCTGTGGTCCATCAGGAATTCGATGCCGTGGTCCTTCGGCGTAATCGGGTAGGGATCAGCCTCGGAAACGCGCTGCAGGATGTCGACTCCCTCCACATCCAGTTCGAACCCGCCCGCCGCGCGGCTCTCGGCCCGGAGCGATCCCCGGATGATCAGCGACGATTCCTGTGTCAGGTGCTTCAACGACTCGAACACCTCTTCCGGCAGGTTGTTCTTCATCGCAACGCACTGGATCACCCCGCTGCCGTCGCGCACAATCGGGAATACAATCTTGCCCGACTTCCGCAGGTTGTACAGCCAACCCGCAATCTCGACCGACTCGCCCGCGTGCTTCGCGGCATCTTCAATCCGAATCCTGTTCGCCATTTTCTATCCCCTAGGCCGCTTCCAGCTTGTCGAAAACCTTGTTCATTTCGAGCAGCGGAAACTGCATCTCCGGTACTTCCTTCAACTCCAGCATCAACGGATACTGCCCCGGACGCGACCGCAGCATCTTCATCGTCGCCGCCCAATCCATCGTCCCGCCCTCCGCAAACGGAAACAGGTGCTGGTCCTCCTTGCCGTCATTGTCATGGACGTGTAAGGACCGCACCCTAGGCTGCATCGCGGCAAACTCGCTTGCGACATTTCCGAGCAGATGCGCATGCCCGGTGTCAAAGACGTAGTTCATATTCAGATGCGTCATATTGTTGAAAAGATTGAGTCGATCCGCCGACGACAGTCCATTCGGGATATTCTCCAGCAGGATTTCCACGCCACGCTGCCGGGCGAACACCGTCAACTCCTCCAACGCCGTGAACCCCGCATCGATCGAGTATTCGGAGAACTCCTGCCCGGTGACACCCAAGTGCTGGATCAAATACCGGAACGGAATAGTCTCCGATACCTCCAGCGCCCGCTTGATTTCATCCACCCACCGAATCCGCTCGCCCTTGACGCGCTCCGTGATGTTGATGTGAGTGTCGGGGCCGGAGCGGCCCCAGACCACGTCTGTAAACATCGGCGCGTGCACGGAATGCAGCTTCACCGGGGAATCGCGGAAAAAGTGCCCCAGCTCGGCGATTTGCGGCTTGTCCCGGTAGTCAAAATGCTGGCGCGCGCAAAAAATCTCGATGGCCGGAATTCCCGCGCCCTCGACCCGGTTCAGCCATGCCGCCGTTAGCCGGTGGCTGACCATCGCGTGCGTCGAAATCATCCGGATCATTCTTTAATACCCCTTCGCTTTGCCCTCGACACGACCGTCGTTCGCCCCTTGGATCCACTCGCCATCCAGCACAATCGTTTGCACTTCGCCGATGGCGGCGGCCGGGCGGATCGTGTGCCCACGCTGCTTCAACAATTCCATGGTATCGGGCGACACTGCCTTCTCGACCGAAAGGGAATCCGGCATCCACTGGTGGTGGATCCGGGGTTGGTCCACAGCCTCTTGCGCATTCATCCCGAAATCGACCACATTGAGAATCACCTGCATCACAGTGTTGATGATGGTGGGACCGCCGGGCGAGCCGGTCACCATGAAAAGCTTGCCGTTCTTGGTGAGGATGGTGGGCACCATGGAGGAAAGGGGGGTCTTGCCGGGTGCAATGGCGTTCGCCTCGCCCTGGATAAGCCCGAATAGATTCGGATGGCCGGGATCTGCGGCAAAATCATCCATCTCGTTGTTAAGCAAGAACCCAAGACCAGTCGCCGTAACGCCGGAACCGAAACCGCCGTTCAGGGTATAGGTCACCGATACCGCATTTCCGTCGGCATCCACGATGGAAAAATGGGTCGTTTCGTGGCTTTCCTTGGCAAGTGCGGCGATCGTGGCCAAATCGGCAGCATGCACGGAGGTGCTGGGGGATGCCTTCGCAGGGTCGATGCTGTCGCGAAGTTTTTTGATATAGGCGGGGTCGAGGAGTTTTTCTACCGGCACCTTCACGAAATCGGGGTCGCCCAGGTGTTCGGAACGGTCGGCGAAGTAGCGGCGCATGGCTTCCGCCTCGTAGTGCAGGGCGTGGGCTGAACCGGCGCCGGATTTGGTGTAGTCGGTGCCCGCCAGAACACCCATCATTTGCAGGATGCCGACGCCGCCGGAACTGGGTGGCGGAGCCGTAATCACGCCGTAACCCTTGTAGGTGCCTTCGAGTGGCTTCAATTCGCGAACCTTGTAGCCTTTTAGGTCGGCCAAGGTGATTTCGCCGTGGTGCTCGGCCATGTCCTTGGCGAGCAACCGGGCCGTTTCACCTTCATAGAAATCCTTGGCCCCAAGATCGCGGATCCGGGTCAGGGTCTTCGCCAAATCCGGCTGCCTGAAGGTCTCGCCCACGTCATAAAATGCGCCACCCTTGAGGAAAATCCGCTTCGAGTCTTCGAATTTCGACAGACGGGTGCTGGTCCCTTGGCTCTTCAAGCTGGTGCCGAGGCCGTAGGAAACGGGAAAACCGTCGGCGGCAAGAGTCACGGCGGGCTGGACCAAGTCTTTCCACGGCTTCTTGCCGAACTTGGCGTGGGCGTATTCCATCCCACGGACGGTCCCGGGAATGCCGGAAGCACGGTAGCCGAGGACGGATTCCTGGGTTGCCCGGCCCGTCTTGGCGTCAATGTACATGTTTCGGGAGGACGACAGCGGTGCGCGCTCGCGGAAATCGAGGAATGTGGTTTCGCCACTGGCCATGCGGACCAGCATGAAGCCGCCTCCGCCCAAGTTTCCGGCGGACGGGTGCGTTACAGCGAGTGAAAAAGCCACGGCGACCGCCGCGTCAACGGCGTTTCCGCCGGATTCCAGGATTGCAACCCCGGCGTCGGTGGCATGTGGTTCCCTGGAGACCACCATGGCGTGCTTGGCGTGGACAGGCTGCCGCGCAAAAACCGGAGCCGAAAGCGAGATGATGCAAAGGACGGCGGTGATCTTCCTCATATAAGAGTGATTGTAGGGGACGCAAAGGTGCCGGACTTGGGGGGAGCGTGCATAATGAGAGCGATGCGTCGAATTCCCATCATCCTCGCCCTAGCGGCCTCAGTCTTGTATGCCGCGGAGGGCCCGCTTGACCTGCATGCGCCGGAGATCAAGCTTTGGCCCGGCGGAGCCCCTGGTTCCGAGGGAAAAACGGCACCGGAACGCTGGATCGAAGGGGCCACTCCCGACGCGTTCCACCGCGTGACCGATATCCACAACCCGTCGATCACCGTCTTCCTGCCTCCGAAAGGGAAGGCGAACGGGGCCGCATTCATCGTCGCGCCGGGGGGTGGGCACCGCTACTTGGTGATGGATCTGGAAGGCAAATTCGTCGCCGAAAAGTTGAACTCGATGGGGATCGCGGCGTTTGTGCTAAAGAGTCGGCTGGCCAACGCGCAGGGGTCCACATACAAGATCGAGAAGGAAAGTTTGGCGGACACGTTGCGGTCGATTCGGCTGGTGCGCAGCCGCGCGAAGGAGTGGGGCGTGGATCCGGCCCGAGTCGGCGTAATGGGCTTTTCCGCTGGGGGCCAACTGGCCCTGCTGGCAGAAAACCATTTCGACGATGGCAAACCCGACGCCGCCGATCCAGTGGAACGCCTGAGTTCGCGACCGGATTTCGCCGTCCTCGGCTATCCCGGAATCAGGGACTGGAAGACACCGGTGGAGAAGACACTGCCACCGACGTTCATCTACGTAAATGACGACGATCCACTGGCCACCGGTGCCGCCGAGTATTACTTGGAACTGCGCAAGGCAAAGATTACCAGCGAATTCCATGTGTTCCGCAGGGGTGGCCACGGCGTCGGCATGACCGGACGAACTGTGGAGTTCAAGACCATGCCGGAATCCAAGTGGCCGGATCTGCTTCAGGCGTGGCTAACTGATATTGGAGTGGCACCCAAATGAAATTCGCAATCTTTTTCACGTTGGCGGCGGTAGCATCCGCGCAACAGGCGCCCAACCCGGATTGGGCCCGACTGGCACGATATGCCCAAGACAACGCCAAGCTCGGGGCTCCGGGCAAGGACGAAAACCGAGTGGTGTTCATGGGCGATTCGATCACGGACGCTTGGGGGCGGCGCGACTCCCAGTTCTTCCCTGGCAAGCCCTACGTAAACCGAGGCATTTCCGGGCAAACAGCGAGATCGGAAGAGCGTTCGTGTAGGGAAAGAGTGTAGGATAGGGTGTAGATCTCGGTGGTCGCCGTATCATTAAAA
>CAITMP010000774.1 GCA_903893525.1 uncultured Acidobacteriia bacterium
CTGGCGTGATCGCGCTCCTCGGTGATCAGCGCATTGGCGGCCGCATCGGCGAGACCTTCCAAGGTCTCCCGCATCTTTCGGGCGGTGTGGGCTGGCAACCCGACGCCCGATTTGTCCTGTTCTCCGGATTGCCGGCGGAAGTCCTTCGCCTCGATTAGCCAGACCACATCCGCATTGGCACTGATTCTGAAGGCTACGAGATCAACCGCTGCTTTATCGGCAGGTCGAACCACTTTGCGGAAATGCTGCCACTCGTCGTACTTCTGGACCGCGTAGTTGGGGTGAAACGAGAAGTAAAGTCCATCGACGTTGGTTGTCGCCATAGCCTACTCGGTCTTTCCCTGCCGCATCTCGGTTTCCATGTAGCGGTCCGATTGTTCCAACTCCTCATCAAGAACCGCGATATTGCCGACATCATCCATGGTGCGGCCTTGGTCGACACGGACGGATCCGTCCTCTCCCAAATGGAGTCCAAAGCAGCGGGTGTCCATTTTTGGGAAGTCCGTGTGCTGGAGGATGTGCAGTTCGCGCAAGAGGAAGAGGCTGTGGGTGGCGATGAAAACCTGCACGCCGCTGTCGGCAAGTTGGAGGATGGTCTTGGCGACCGTCTTGATGATGCGCGGATTCAGGTTCGATTCCGGCTCATCCCAGAACAGGTATCCACCGTCAAGGAGGGTTCCATTGCCAATCAATTGGGCCACCATGGCCAGTTTTCTCATCCCTTCGGCCACGAGATCAATCTCCATCCATCCGGCTGGTGGGGGGAACACTAGTAAGAAGCGACCGGACTCCACGATGACTTTGCCGCCCAGTACTAATTCCAACGGTTCCAGAAGCTGGGCGGCTCGGATCTCCCGCTCGCCTCGAACGAGTGGAGCTCCAAGAAGGATACAGGTATCGCGCCACGTCTCCTCGAATGGGACGTAGGTAGTTTCGTATAACGAGACGAACCCTGGATAGATCGTCAACAACTCGCGGGTCGGAAAAAAGACCGGCTGACCATGTGCGGTCTGGGTCGGCAGTCTGTCAATCAACAAGTGTCGTTCGGACTTGGCGTGAGTTGGGAATGAAAAGGTCAAGTCAAGATCAGGCTGATCGAAGTCAAACGCCAGCGTAGTCTTGCGGAATGAACCATTGCGCCACACTAGATGGCCTAGGATGCGCGGACGAAAAACAGAAAGGAACTTTCGGGCCAAATCCGTGCTCATCCCAGCCTCGGTGATCGGCTCCGGCCCCTTGGCCCGTGCGCAAACGTCTATCGCGCAATACGCCGCCTTCAGGATATGACTCTTTCCCACGCCGTTTTCGCCGATCACAATGTTCAGGTGCTTTCCAAAACGCAGATCGGCATCCCGGAAGACCGTAAAGTCCGTGAGGTGTAGGGATTTCAGCATCGACAGCACCCAGTTTACCGGATGAGGGCTGACCGGAGTTTGCGGGGGTACAATGTGGCTATGCCGGTTGTCATCGACGAAAAATACCTCCCGGCGCGGTTGACCTCGGGGCCCATGACCGACCAGGAGTTCGAGGACTTCTGCGCGGAGCATCCGGACTGCATGGTCGAGATGACTGCGGAAGGGGATGTAATCCTGATGCCACCTGCGTACTGGTTCACGGCGGCACGGAGCGGTGCTATCCTGGTTCAACTTGGGACTTGGGCATACAGTGTTGGCGGGGTTGTGGTCGATGCCTCCGGCGGCTTTCGGCTTCCCAGCGGAGCGCGTCGCAGTCCCGATGCTGCTTGGATTTCGCGGGATCGGATCGACGGAATGGCCGTGACTGGACCTGGCCGAACCTGGCTGCTCTGTCCGAATTTTGTTGTGGAACTGAAGTCGGAGAGCGACAGCTTGGCGACAACCCGGCGAAAAATGAGGGAGTGGGTCGCCAACGGTGTTCAGTTGGCTTGGTTGGTGGACCCGGATAGGCGCGCCGTTGAGGTTTACCAGCCGGGATCGGAGCCAAGGACCTTGGTGGACATTGCCAACATTGCAGGGGAAGGGCCCGTCGAAGGGTTCGTGCTGGATCTGGCGCGAGTCTGGAATCCGGTAGTCTAGGATGGCATCGACGCGGACAGTTTCAGTGGCTGGTATCGGCAAGACCCGGTTTGGCGCACTTGC
>CAITMP010000775.1 GCA_903893525.1 uncultured Acidobacteriia bacterium
CAAAATGCAGCCGAAGAGTCTGACAGGGGTAAGTCTTGAGCCGCCCCGCCGTACATTGACATCCACGGCAGCAGGTTCAAAAACCGTCCAGTGCCTTGTGGTCGCTGTTGCGCCAAACGTGTCGAATCAAGATCCCTGGATTCCCGGCAGAAGGTGATGGTGGATATCCGCCGTGCTCTATCCCTCTGAATTTGGAAGCTCAGCCAGCACAAGCAGGACCGCTTGGAGCAATTCCGGGATTTTCTGATCTACAACTTCCCAGACTAGGTGAGGGTCGATCCCGTCGTAGTTATGGATCAGGACATTTCGAAGATCGTTCATCTCCCGCCACGGAATCGATGGGTGCAAGGTTCGAAAGCCCGGCGACACCTTGCGGGACGCTTCGCCCAAGATTTCCAAGTTCCTGCAGACGGCGGCGAAGAGGATCTGCAATGGCACAGCGGAATCGCGAAGACCCGCACATTCCCCAATCTGCACGCAACAATCCCGAATGTGTCCCAGATATACAAGGTCCGAACGATTACTCACGTTACAGGACCCGCGCCTCGGATAGCACGCTCTCTCGGATATACCGGAGCGAGTCCGGTGTGGTGACGTCCGCGCTGGCCCCCAGAAGTTCGGAAAGGTCCAGGCGCAGGCCGATCAAATCGAAAAGTGTACGGCCGGGCTCGAAATCAACCAGGAAATCCACGTCGCTGTCGGGTCGGTTCGTGCCTCGGGCCACCGACCCGAACACGCGCAGATTGCGGGCACCGTATTTGGCGGCAATGACATTGATGGCGGGGTTGGATTGCCGTAATGACTCGAACGTAACCACCGTTTTATTATGCCGGATTCGGCTCCGAGGCGCCAATCTGGAATCGTGAAGTTCGAGTGGGACGACGCCAAGAACGAGTCCAACCGCAAAAAGCATGGAGTTTCGTTTGAACGGCAGCCCTCGTATTCGTTGATCCGGATGTGCACCAGTTCATCGAGCACATTCAGGCCGGCGCGGAACGGTGGCACACACTTTTTAGGCTGCAACCAAGCCACCCGGATCATTTCCGCCCGAGAGGCGACACCGCGCGAAAGGAGCCTTTATGCTGAAGCAATATTCTGAAGAGGAGCTGTTCCGCAGACCATTATCCGAAACGCAGCGGCGGGAATTGCTGGCCTTGCTCGACAGACCGGCCAGCGAAATCGACACGTCCGACATTCCGGAGATCGAAGAGCTTCCCCCCCCGGCACCATTCGAGGTAGATTCCGGGGCTGGCAATCGGTGCGGCTGAGCGAGGAATTGCGTCGGCACTTCGCCGACCGGTCCCTTCGCGACGCAGTACCGTTTGACGACCTCGTAATGGAAGCGCTCTCCAAGGGCATCGCGTCTGAGGCCGCTGGCTGAGCGCCTACTTACCTTAAGGTCAGGAGATGTTCCACCGCTGCGGCCTCCAGGTCGCGGTCCAGATCGAATGAGCTTCCAGCCATCTCGATAGCATAGGCCCCGATCGACGCGTGTTTGCTTGCCGCCGATCCGTCGGATCTCTCCGATTCCGGGCGCTCAAGTTCGATGGCAACCGGCAAAGGCAAATCACTCATAGGCCGATCCCCTCCGCATTCCCCTGCATCGCCGCAATGCAAAACCCAATGTGCCCGTCCAATTCCACGCCCAGCCCGATGGCCCCGTTGATAATATCCTCGCGGCTGACAGACCGCGCAAACGCCTTGTCCTTCATCTTCCTCCGCACCGACGCCACATCCACGTCGGCAACCTTCCGGCTCGGCTTCACCAGCGAACAGGCCGAGATGAACCCCGAAAGCTCGTCGCAGGCGAACAGCGTCTTCTCCAGCAGCGAATCGCGGGATACGCCGCTGTAGTTGGCATGGGAAAGTATGGCCCGCCGGATCTCGGCCGACACTCCGCGGGCTTCGAGGATCGCTTCCCCGTTCATCGGGTGTTCCGGCGCGCTGGGGTGGATTTCATAGTCGAAATCATGGAGGACCGCGGTCACCCGCCAGAGCTCCTCATCCTGCCCAAAGTGCCGCGCATAGGCCACGACGCAGGTCTCCACTTGGAGCGCGTGACGGCGCAGGCTCTCCGACTTGGTGTACTCGTATAGAATCTCTAAAGCCTCTTGACGTGTCATCGCATCTCCATTCCATTCACGGGCAGCCCGGTCCGCCGATTACGATCAGAATACCCAACCGTGCCAACAACCGGGCCGACAGTTGTTCCGCAACCGGCATGGGCACGGTCTATTCCATTTCTCGTAACCCGTCGGCGGCCTTCTTCGTCGAATGGAATAAGGTGCAGCTAGTAGCCGGGACAATGAATAGATGGTGAAACTTGTGCTAAACTCCAAGCGGGGTAGTGCGGGAAGGCGCAGCTTAAAGCGCCCGCACGGAACTGGTCCAACCGAGCATGTCTGACGTAAAACTCCATAACGATCCCGACGACCACCTGGCGCGGCTGCTTGCCCCGCAAACCACGGAACAGCCGTGGTATCAGTCGCTTTACTCAGCCGTGCACGACTTGGTCAAGCCTCCACAGCTGCCACCGTTGGAGATCACGTCGACGCCAGTGGCCGTGAAGGACATCTGGGGACCGGGTGCGGATCCCAAATCCAGATTCTTCTCGCTGGGCATCCATGCGGCGATTTGTGCGGTCCTCTGGTTCGGTTTCACCAGTCCGCAAGTGCAAAAGATCGTAAAGCAGCAGTTCACGCTGGTCGACCCGAATCTTAAGCCATTCGCACCGGAGAAGCCGAAGCCCAACACGTCGCGCGGCGGCGGTGGCGGCGGTGCACGCGAGGCCCTGCCCGTTTCCAAGGGTCAGGCACCGAAACCCAAGCCAAGACAGTTTGTCCCCCCCCAGATTGTGGACCATACGCCGAAACTGGCGATGGCACCTTCGATCATGGCACCGGAGGACACTCCCCTGCCCCAAAACAACCTGAACAACTGGGGCAATCCGCTGGCGAGCCTCGTCAACGGTTCCAACGGCCAGGGCAGCGGCGGCGGCATGGGCAACGGCAAGGGCGGCGGTTTGGGCAACGGCAGCGGCGGCGGGTTCGGTGACGGCAGCGGCGGCGGCATGGGTGGCGGCGTGTTCCGCGTCGGCGGCGGCGTCAGCGCTCCCTCGGTACTTTACAAAGTGGATCCGGAGTACTCCGAGGAAGCCCGCAAGGCCAAGTACAGCGGTACCGTCCTGTTGTCGGTGATCGTCGACAAGGAAGGCAAAGCCCGCGACATCAAGGTCGTGAAGAGCCTCGGCATGGGTTTGGACGAGAAGGCCATCGAAGCGGTCCAAAAGTGGAAATTCAAGGCTGGCATGAACAAGGGCGAGGCAGTAAACGTCCGGGCGCAGATCGAAGTCAATTTCCGGTTGCTGTAAACACAGAACCACGGTCGAATACGGGGGGACCTTCGGGTCCCCCTTTCTTTTTGGGTCAAGCCCGCAATGGTAAAACGGAACAAGTGAAAAATGTTCAAGTGATCACCGACGGTGCCTGCCTCGGGAACCCGGGCAAGGGCGGTTGGGCGGTCCTGCTGCGCTATGGTCCCCACAAGAAGGAAATTTTCGGCTGCGAGGCCCACACCACCAACAACCGTATGGAGTTGGAAGCCGCCATCAACGGCCTGCGGATGCTGAAGGAGCGCTGCGACGTGGAGATTGTCACGGATTCCGAGTACGTGAAGAACGGCATGACCCAGTGGCTGGCGGGCTGGAAGAAGAAGGGCTGGATCACGGCCGCGAAGAAACCCGTGGTGAACCGCGACCTCTGGGAACAGCTCGACGAACAGGTTGGACGGCACTCGGTCCGATGGACCTGGACCAAGGGCCATGCCTCGAACGAGGACAACAACCGGGCCGATGCCCTCGCCTCGCTGGCCGCGCGTGAACAGCGCTCGCAGATGTGAGACATCCCTGACATCCCGGCAACGGTAGAATCAAAGAAATGGCAACTGAAACATACGCATTGTTCGACACGACCGAGGGCAGCTTCAAGGCCAAGCTTTACGCCGACAAGACCCCGAAGACCGTCCAGAACTTCACCGACCTCGCCGAGGGGATCAAGACCGGCAAGCCCTTTTACGACGGAATCATTTTCCACCGCGTGATTCCGGATTTCATGATCCAAGGCGGCTGCCCGCAAGGGAGCGGCACAGGCGGACCCGGCTACAAGTTCGCGGATGAATTCCATGCCTCGCTGCGGCACACCAAGCCCGGCCTGCTCTCGATGGCCAACGCCGGTCCGAACACCAACGGCAGCCAGTTCTTCGTCACGGTTGCAGCCACCCCGTGGCTGGACAACCGCCACAGCATCTTCGGCGAAGTTGTGGAGGGCTACGATGTGGTGGAGAAGATTTCCAAGCTCCCGCGCAATGGCATGGACCGCCCGAACAAGGAAGTCAAGATCAAGTCCGTCAAAATCGAACGCGTTTAATGAGCGGTCGGACAGCCGTGTTTGGCGGCACATTTGATCCGATCCACAACGCGCATTTGGAGGTCGCCCGCGCTGCGGCGGCCTCCTTTTCGTTGGAGCGGGTGCTTTTTGTTCCCTCGGGGACTCCGCCGCACAAACAGGGGACGCTTGCCGCCTACGAAGACCGGGTGCGCATGGCCGAGTTGGCTTGCATCGGCGAACCGAAATTCGAGGTCTCGCGCGTTGAGGAAGGCACCGGGCCAAGCTATTCCATCCACACAATCGAGCGATTGATGGCGTTGGGGTACCGAGACCTAGCTTTTCTGATCGGTGCCGATGCCTTTGCGGAAATCACGTCGTGGTACCGCTGGCAGGATTTGGCTGGGATGGTCGAGTTTCTGGTCGTGACCCGCCCCGGTGCCGGATATTTGGTTCCGGCCGGGATCCGGATGCGGGAATTGGCCGGAGTGTGGTTGGATGTGTCGTCATCCTCGGTGCGGACGGCATTTCAGTCGACCGATCTGGATCTGGATGACATACCTGTTCCAGCTGCAGTTCGGGGGTGGATTCTCGACCACGGCCTATACCGGTCACAGCCGTTGAAAATATCGGCAAGCCACACATTGTAAAACGGTTACGGGCATTTTTCGATTTGGCCGGTGGGGATTTTCACGGGCTCCAATGCTACAAGTTGGGCCGTGAGAACCATGCGACTCCTCCACACACACACATCCAAGACAAGCTTCGCGGGTCTGCTTTGCGGCCTGCTTCTCGCTCACGCGGCCTTCGCCCAGAGCAGCCTAACCACAATCCAGGACACACTATTCAAGGCGGATGGCACCCGGTTCACAGGTACCATCCGAATCCACTGGAACACATTCGACGCCAACAACATCGGCTCGGTGATACAGCAGAGTAGAGCCGTTCAGGTGACCAACGGAAACCTCCAAGTGCAATTGGCTCCCAATGCGGGGGCCCAGGCCCCGGCAAACGCCTACACCGTCCAATACCAGAGTGATGGGTTGGAGCAGTTTACGGAGACATGGTCGGTTCCGTCCAGCGTCGCTCCGCTGAAAGTCGCGGACGTCCGCACGGGAACCATTAGTTCCACATCGACCGGCAGTACAACCGGAACCCAGACGCCGATCACCGAGTCGAGCGTGATTGGATTGGTAGCCGACTTGGCGCAGCGTCCGGTGAAGGGGCCAGGATTCGGCACCGGAAGCGTCGCGCTGGTCAACGACAGCGGTCAGATTGAGACGGTGGCCGGAAATGTGGGCGACTGCGTATTTGCAGACGGCACCACCGGCAGTTGCGGATCGCCCGCAGCGCAGTTCTTCGATGCGGAAACACCCGGTGGACTGGTGGACGGATCGAACCTGACGTTCACACTGACGAATCCCCCCAGTGGTCAAAGCCTGCAGTTGTTCCGCAACGGCCTATACATGAAGGCGGGCTCCGATTACACGCTGGCGGGCTCCACAATTGCATTCGTCAGCGGTGCACAGCCCCAGCCTCAGGACACGCTGGTAGCCTCCTACCGCATTGATCCAGTTTCGGGGCTGGCCAATCTGACAACGCCGCAGCCCGCATCTTCGGTAATGGCGCAAGTGTTGTGCAGTTCCAACGGACGGACCATCACGGCGACCGACTGGAGCTCGCTCGGCGGTTGCGACATCCCCAGCGGATCGTTGCATCCGGGCGACCGCTATGAGGTCCGGTTTACGTTCAACCATACGGGGACAACGTCGGGCTTCGCCGTACAGGTCAACTGGGGCACGATTTCGATCCTCGCCCGCCAGGCAGGTGCGCAAGACGGGGCTCTGGTGGGACAAGCGGAGATTTCGATTACCAACGCCGGTGGTCAAGTAACACTGCAAAGCTGGGGCACCGTGCTCGGGTTCCTGCCCGGCATCACCACGGTGCCAGCTCAAAACGGCCTGAAACTGGACCTGCGGGGAAAACTCCTGTCGGGCCAGACGGACAACCTGTCACTTGCCAGCGTGACGGTACTCAGGTATCCCGCTCACTAGCAAGGGCGTGGGCGGGGTGGACTCAAACGCACTCCATCCCGCCACAACCTGCAGATGCGAACTTGCATATCTGTCTCCAACCTGAGAGTATGGTTTTCTTGAACCTCATTCTTCTGGCCTTCGGGGCGGTAGCCCTTCTCCTGTTCCTGATCCTTGTTCTCCGGATGCACGCGTTCCTTGCGCTGTTGCTTTCGGCATTTGCCATGGGACTTGCGGCGAAAATGCCCCCGGCGACGGTGCTGAAATCCATCCAAGCCGGATTTGGCGACGCGCTGGGCTTCATTGCGGTGGTCCTGGGCTTGGGTGCGATGATCGGCGCGTACCTGGAGCACTCCGGCGGCGGATTGGCGCTGGCGGACTGGCTGATCTCCAAATTCGGCCGCGAAAACTCCGCCTGGGCCATGGTGATTGCCGGATTCCTGGTGGGGCTCCCCATCTTTTTCGAAGTGGGTTTCATCATCCTGGTGCCGCTGGTTTACAGCCTGACCAAGGAAGGCAAGCGCTCGCTGCTGGTGTACGGCATGGCGATGCTGGCACCGCTTACGATCCTCCACTCCCTGGTACCGCCACATCCCGCCCCGGCTGCGGCAGCGCAGCTCCTGGGGGCCGATCTCGGCCACGCAATCCTATACGGCGTTCTGCTTTCCATCCCGATGACCCTTGTCAGCGGTATGGTCTATGGCCAGTGGATCGCCAAGCGCATCAATGTTCCGCTGCCCCCGGCCGCGCTGGAGGCCCCTGCCGAACAAGCGGCAAATCCGCCCTCCCCAGCCGTGGTGGCAATGCTGCTGATGCTGCCCGTGCTGCTGATTCTTGCCGCCACAATCTGGCCCAAGAACCAGCTGTTGGTGCTGCTGGGCCATCCTTTTTCAGCGCTGCTGGTGACCTTGATCGCCTCGATGCTGCTCTTGGGGTCGGCGCGCGGACTGGATCGCGACAAGATCACAGCTCTAGCCAACAAAGCACTGGGACCGACCGCATCCCTGCTTCTCATCATGGGGGCGGGTGGCGGCCTGAAACAGGTGATCGTCGATACGGGTGCCGGTGCCATGGCTGGCAAGATGCTCGCAGCGACGCACATCTCACCCCTCATCGTGGCCTTCATCATGGCTGCGGTCTTGCGGATGGCGCAGGGCTCTGCCACGGTCTCGATCATCACCGCAGCCGGAATCCTCGCCCCCATCGTCAAGGTGATGCCCGGCTACAACCCGGACCTGATGTATCTGGCACTTTGCTGCGGCGGAACGTCGTTGTCCATCGTCAACGACGCCGGCTTCTGGATCGTGAACCAGTATTTTGGACTCACCGTGTCCCAGACGCTCAAGACCTGGACAGTCATGAAGATCATCTCGGGACTGGTCGGATTCGGCTTGGTGCTGCTGGCGGAAGCGCTGATGAAGTAACCGCCGTCGGTGGTAGCATCGTAGCAATGAGAGTGTTTCAAGAGCTGGAAATTTCGATTGATCGAAATCAGATCGGGACTTTCATTGCCTGTTTGGAACGACGGATGGACCTTGGCTGGTCCAGGCGACACAACCGTGAACACGAGGTTGCAGCCAAGGGCCGTGCGATGTATTGTTTTGCATACATCGCGCCGGGGTCCGGAGCCGAAGTTTGGCTGTCAGAGCAACCCACGGGTCTGCGCGTCGCCAACGTTGTTTCTCTCAGTAGGTTGGAAATGGGTTGCGACGAACACAACCATCTGATTGCTGAGTTCAACAGGCGGTTTGCGGCACCCGCCGCGCTGGAAGTCGGGGCAGAGGTTCATGTCGGCAAGGCGGAAATCCGACTTGAGGACCTATTGACCCCAAAAGCGACCCATCTACTCAAGGCCTTCACACGCGATGCAAGTAGGACCGTTCTCGATTACGACGACGTCAGTCGCTGGTCGGAATTCTTGTCCCAAGTTCATCGGGACGGCACTGTTTTGCTGGTGGACACTTTGGAGGAATTGCTTGTCGGGGATGAAGGCATGCCGGAGCACATCGCCCACGAATTGGCTGGGCGGTACAACCAAGGAATGCAATTGCTCCGGACCTACGACCCGGACAAGAAAGCTGCATGAGGTCGCCGGTCCCGACTGACGGCTTGGTACAGCGGATTATCAACCAACCAGCACCGGTCATTTTCCTGGACACTGCGGCAATCTTGGATGTTGCGCGCGTTCCATATCGCGAAGACCTTGATCTGAAACTCATCAGTTGCGCGGAAAAGCTATCGAGTGGCGCCAATCAGGCGTGGGTCGTCACGACCGGAAATGTAGTGCGGGAATTGAATGACAACCGACTTTTTGTCGAAACGGAACTCAACAAGGAAATGAAGAGGTTCGAACGGCTGGCCAAGGTGGAAGTTATCTTGTTCCCGGAGGATCCACCACGTCTTTCCAGCAGACGGGACAAGGACGTGGCGAAACGGGCGCTGGAAACAATGGACAGGCTCGTCGAAGTCACCCACGTTTTTCAAGGTAGTAGGGACTGTACTTTACGGGCGGCTGATCGGGTACGCGACAAACATAGGCCATCTTCCGCAAAAAAGCAGGAATTCAAAGATTGTGAGATCTTTGAGGAGTTTCTGGAACTTGCGTCAAGACTGCGGGTGATTGAGTTTGCGCAACCCATAGTATTCGTGACATCCAACGTTAGCGACTATGGGCCGGTACCCGATGGCCATCCCCGAATCAAGGAAGATTTGGCACAACGTAGTGCCATCTTCGCCGCCAACCTATCCCATGCGGCATCCTTGATTCAAATTCAGCCAACCTGAGATCACCAATCGTCAGACGGCCCACGTGCACTTGTCCCTAGAAGCTCTTGCGCCTGAACTGCCGGACCCCTGCAGCCAACACTGCCGCTCCAAACAGGCCCGTGGTCGCCACCGGCCCCCACCCAGCCACGGGTTGGTCCATGATCAGCTGTTGTGCAATACCGGAGATCTCCGAAGTCCTGGGCAGTGTGAAATACAAGGCTTTCAGAATCAGGCGCGACAACTCCGACCCGAGCATGCGCTCAATCGCCTCCCGCTGGGCCAGAATCGGCGACACAAACAGCAATCCAAACGCGGTGGTAGTGGCAATTGCAGAGGACTCCCACACCAGCTCCACCAGAACAATTACCGCAAGCAGGACGGCGAACACAAACAAGGTGCACAGGCTCGATGCCAGGAATCCGAAATTCCAAACACCCATCTTCACTCCAAACAGCAGCCACGCTCCGCCCACCAGGTATAGGATATTCACCGCCACCACCAACAAGTTTCCTAAATAACGGCCAAGCAGCAGGTGTGTCCGTGAAATCGGCTTGGAGAGCAGTAGACCAATCCTGCCCGGCTCGAACATGGCCGAAACCAAGCCCGACGACGCGAAAACCGCCAAGGCCATGCCCAGGAAGTAGAACACGGATGCGATCAGACTCTGCGTTTGGCGCACCATCACTGCGGGATCATTGGTGGCCGGCCCCACTTGGATGGTCGTCACCATCGAAAGCAGTGCCAACAAGAGCGTCGAAGCCCCCAGGAAGCCCCAGAAAATGCGTCGCGCGAATGCCTCGCGGAAGGTATCCACCACGAGTGCGCCCGTGGCAATCAAAGCCTTTGGATTCATTACGCCGCCTCCGCTTTCGACTGCACGGTACGAATAAAAACATCCTCCAACGTGCTGCGGCTTCGTGAAAATCCTTCGATTTCGCACCCGCCAGCCCGCAGCAGATCAACTGCCGCATTGGCCTCCCCGCGCGTTGCAAACATCCACTGAATCCCTTCAGCGCCGGTTGTTTCGCCCTTGGCACGTGCTCGAATCTCGGTCCGCAACGCTTCGGGCACCTCGGACACCTCCACCTTGTATCCGCTGCCGCTGGTCAGGTCCTTCACACGCCCCGTAAGCGCCAAGCGGCCCTTTTGGATGATCGCCACGTCATGGCAGAACAGTTCGACCTCCGCCAGCAGGTGCGAATTCAGAAAAACCGTCACGCCCTCCCGTTCCAAGGCTTGCAGAACGTCCCGAATCTGCTTGCGTCCCACCGGATCGACACCATCGCTGGGCTCGTCCAGAATCAACAATCGGGGCGAATGCAGCAGTGCCTGCGCCAGTCCGACCCGCTGCAGCATCCCCTTGGAATACTGGTTCAAGCGCAAATGGTGGGCGCGCGACTCCAATCCCACCAAATCCAAAACCTCCGGGATTCTCCGGCGACGTGCGGCAGCGTCCAAGCCCGAGAGCGCACCGTAGAAATCCAGCATTTCCCAGCCGGTCAGGTACGTGGGAAACCGGTGGTTCTCCGGCAGGTAGCCAACCGAGCGACGCGACTCCGGGTCACTGGCCTCGCGGCCGAAGAGCCTCGCGCGGCCCGCTGTGGGGTGGCAACTCGAAAGGAGCATTTTCACGAACGTGGTCTTCCCCGCCCCGTTCGCACCGAGGAGGCCAAACGTGGACCCGGCGGGAACCTGCAGCGACACGTCGTCCACCGCCCGCAGGGTTCCGTTGTAGACCTTGGTCAACCCTGAGGTTTCAATCGCGCAATCGGACATGGGTTTCTTAGGCTACCGGCCCGCTGGCGAGGACCTGAATACAGGCCAACGAAAACGCCGGAAGATCGTCCGGCTTCCGCGACGTGACGATACCGCCGTCGACAACCACCTCGGCGTCTTCCCAGAGCGCGCCCGCATTCACCACGTCGTCCTTGATCGCGAAGAAGGAAGTGGCCCTCCTGCCGCGCAGGATGTCGGCGGAGCAAAGGACCCACGGACCATGGCAAATCGCGGCGGCAAGCTTGCCCTGCAACGCCACCTCGCGGACAAAGGCGATGGCCTTGGGATGTCGGCGGATGAAATCCGGGGCGAAGCCGCCGGGTGCAATCACGCCGTCGAAATCCTCGGCGCGTGCGGCGTCATAGGAGAGCTGGGAGGTGCAGGGATACCCCAGCTTGCTGGGATACACCTTGCCGGCTTCCGCACCCACCGTCACCACTTCCACACCTGCCTCGCGCAGCCGGTACAGCGGCACCCATACTTCCATCTCCTGGTACATCTGGTCGACCAGCATCGCGACGCGCTTGCCCTTAAGTTCCATAACCCGATTCTACCGGGCCCATGCCATCGGTGCGAGCGCTACATGCCCCGGAACAACTCGCCGCTGAAGTAGCGCTCCATGCGGTCGGGGAAAACGGTGACGACGTTCGCATCCGGACCCAGCCGCTTGGCGATCTCTACCGCCGCGCAGTAGTTCAAACCGGAACTGGGACCGACCGGATACCCGGAAGCGATGATTCTCCTCGTGGCGTGGATGGCCACGCTGGCGGGAACCTCGATTGTTTCGAGGCCTGGCATCTGGTCAGGACGGAACAGCTCCGACGCGCACTCCACAACGCCCGGAATCCGCGCACTGAAGCTGCAGCATTCCGGATCCTCGGTGAGATGGTCCGTAGGCCGTGCAAAGACCGGTATCGACCCCGGACACCCCTCGAACAGCCCCACCAGCGTGCCGCCCGTGCCCACACCGCTCACAACCGCGGCCACTTGCCCGAGAACCCCCAGGATCTCCCGCGCCGTGCCCAAGCGGTGTGCCTCCGCGTTCAACGGATTGGAAAACTGGCGGGGCAGGAACGCCCCCGTTTCTGCCGCCAGCCGTTCCGACTCCCGCAGCGCTCCGGCAATCCCCGCAGCCTTCGGCGTGAACCGGATCGCGCCGCCAAACGCACGGATCATCAAGGTCCGCTCATTGGTGACACCTTCCGGCATCACTGCCTCGAAACGCAACCCGAGCCTCGCACAAGCCAGGGCCATGGCAATACTGGTGGAACCGCTGGACGCTTCCACCACCAGGTCGCCCTTGCGCGCGAGTCCAGTGGCCAGTGCATTCTCGAGGATGTACCGGGCGATTCGGTCCTTGGTGGAACCGCTCGGATTCAGGTATTCCAGCTTGCACCAAATCCCAGTCCCGTCCAGCTCAATCCTGACGAGGGGGGTGGCATACGGAATATCAAAGGCGGCGAGTGGTTTGGGATCGGCCATGCACTTCCATTGTCGCCAAGGCGTACATTGGGCCGTGATACCCTCGGCTTCAGTACTTCTTTTCGATGACAAACGACACCGTGAAGGCCCCCGAGGGAACATTCATGGGCCGGGTGCGCAATGGCACCCTCGACATGCCCTTGGGCGTATGCAAATTCTGCGCCGCCAAAGAATGGACCCTCTTCCGGGTTCTGCCGCTGGACGACCACCGGATTGAACTACAGCCCGTGCTTGCTGATGAGGATACGGACGGCGACGAGGATTTTGTGTCCAGCCTATCTTCAGATGGAAAACTGTGGATTCCTGGTGCAGTGCGCGAGCTGGTGGGACTCAAGGAACAGAGTGTCATGGTGCGTGTGGAAGGCCGCTGCGTGCGCCTCTACATCGGACACGTGTTCGAAACCCTCGGCTTCCGACCGTAACGGGCGGGCTTAAACACCGTAGTGGGAGCCGATAATCCGCCTGAAAATACGTTCCGGAAGGAATCGTCGGGCCGCAAGGCCGATCCGCTCCTCCCAGAGGCCCGCTGAACAGCGGTCGGGTGGATTCCG
>CAITMP010000776.1 GCA_903893525.1 uncultured Acidobacteriia bacterium
AGACCGACAAACCGATCGCGGGACTGGTGAAGGACCTGAAACAGCGCGGGCTACTGGATTCGACCCTCGTGGTGTGGGGCGGGGAATTCGGCCGCACCCCCGAAGCCCAGGGCGGCAAGGGCCGCGACCACAACAATACCGGCTACACCGTTTGGATGGCCGGCGGCGGCGTCAAGGGCGGCGTGACGGCGGGCGCGACCGACGAGATCGGCCTCAATGCGGTGGAGGAACCGCACCACCTGCGGGACATCCACACCACCGTTCTCCACCAGCTTGGGCTGGAGCAGAATGCGCTGAGCTATCTGCACCAGGGCCGCAAGGAACGCTTGACGGAAGTCCAGGGCGACGTGATCCAGTCGATCTTGTAGTCCACGTGGGGCAGGCAACAACGGTATTAGCCCGGACCGACCCATGCAACCTTGGATTCGTTGGAGGGGCAACCGGGCCTTCTCCAGCTTCCAGAACCACGGGAAATCCGCTATTCTGGTCTCGAGGTTCCACCATGCCCGCGATATTGGACGAAACAGCAACGGATACGACAATGCTGGAACAACTCCGCCAGCACTACAACTTCTCTTGTAGCGACGCCGTCATGGCGGACGCCCTCATGGCCCAGCCGGGGCTGTTTCCGCTGCTTCGGGAGGCGGTGGAACCTCTGCGTCGGGACTTAACGCGGTTTCCATCTCCGAGAATTCAGGCACTGCAATCCCACGAGGGCACCATCCTTCGTGTTTTAGTCCAATTGCCGTCCGGCCCAGAGCCGCCAGCGGTCCAAATGCGCAGGTTCAGGAACAACTGGTGGGTCAAGAATTGCCATCGGGCCGATGCTGGCCTCGTGTTTGACTACGAGATCGCCGATGGAATTTGATTGGCGGGAGTTCCTGCTCCTTGCCCACCGTCTTCGGCACATCGGGGCCGACAGTGAAGCCGACCACAGAACCGCCGTCGGACGTGCCTACTACTACGCTTACAACGAGGCTCTCGCCGAAGGGCGGAAACTCGGATACAACCCGAATGCGCCATCGAGACTCGGCGTCCACCGCCGGTTGTGGCAGTGGTACTCGTCCTACCCCGATCCCCAAGTCGCAGCCTTGGGGGTAATGGGCGCTACCCTCCATGCGCGCCGAATCGAAGCCGACTACTACCGTGACATGTCGGGGGATATCCGTTGGCAAGTGCAACGCCAGCTTGAGGACACCCGTGAGTTCGAAATCCTCTTGGCTCGGGTAGCCGACCGCCCTGAACCGCCTCCTTTGGCACTCAACGTTACCAGCCCCGGACCGGCCTGTGCAACCCCTCCCCCTGAATGCTAACCTGAAAGATCGGATCCTGATACGTGTGTTCTGACGCCGCTCTATGCCCGCTCGCGTGAGCGAATCCTTCGTCCTGCAAACCTACCCTTTCAAGGAGGGGGATCTCATCGTCAGCTTCCTGACGCGGGACTTGGGGAAACTGCGTGGGGTCGCCCGCCGGGCAAGGCGTCCCAAAAGCGGCTTCGGGTCGGGGTTGGAGCGGCTGTCGCATATTCAAATGTCCTATTTCCAGCGCGAGAACCGGGATTTGGTGAGCCTCGACTCCTGCGAGATCGTGCAGTCGCAGTTCGGGCTCTCGGGGGACTACGCCTCCGCCTGCGCGCTCGATTTCTTCGCCGAGGTCACCCAGCAGATGCTGCCAGACGCCGAGCCAGCCGAAAAGTACTTCCGGTTGCTCGAGGCTGTCCTTGGCCATCTGCGCTCCCGGCAGCCCAACGCCGTGTGGCGCGCCGTCACCTATTTCTCTCTCTGGACCGTCCGCCTTTCCGGGCTCCTTCCCGAATTGCACGCCTGCCTCGAATGCGGCAATTGGCTGGAAGACCCCGAAAGCCCCCGCAGGGCCTTTTTCAACCGGTTCCAGCACGGCCTCCTCTGCGACGAATGCCGTCGCGGCCTCGATATGCGGAACGCCTGGGAGTTGGACGCCGAGGCCCGGTTCCTCGCCAAGGAAATGCTGCGGACGCCGGTTGCGGCGGTCCGCGAAAACGGCTGGCCCGACACCGCCGCCGCCACGCTGCGCAAGTTCCTAGTGCAGCGCATCGAATCCCAAATTGAACGGAAACTTGTGACCTTCGCCGCCCTTGAGGGCGCTGGTTGAGGCACGCCACCGAAACAACATGTC
>CAITMP010000777.1 GCA_903893525.1 uncultured Acidobacteriia bacterium
ACCCGATCCCCGGGGTCAAGAAACCCTGCGGCGGCATCGTGAACGCATTTACCAGCCTTTGGGTGCCGTCCTGCGGCGACGGAACACTGCTGCGGCTCGATCCGCGCTCGCTGAAAGTAAAAGCCACTATTGCGACCGGCACCCTCGACGTCCGCGGATCCATCGCGGCGAGCGCCGACAGCATCTGGCTGATGACGGATTCCAAGCAAACCATCGTTCGGATCGACCCCGACCAAGACTTGGTGGTCGGCGAAATGCGCGTGCCGTCCGGATGCCACAGCATGACCTTCGCCGAAAACGCCTTGTGGCTGGTGTGCCCGGAACAGAACAAGATACTGAAGATCAATCCGGCGACGAACCTGGTGGACAAGCGGATTGACGTGGGTGCAAAACCTGTCGCGATAGTGTCCGGGCAGGCTGCCATCTGGGTGCTGTGCGGCAAAGAGGGCAAGATCGACCGGATCGACCCCAAGACGGACAAGGTGGCCAAGAGCATTGACCTGGGTGTGCCAGGGGCCGACTCCGGAGCGATGGCTTTCGGCGAGGGCTTCCTGTGGGTAACCATGAATGGTTTTCCATTGACGCGGGTGGAATTGACCGACGAGAAGGAGAAGGTCGCCCAGCAGTTTTGGGGAGAAGGCGGCGGGGGTATCCTGACGTCCGCCGGTGCGATTTGGCTGTCGAACTTGAACAACGGGACGGTTTCGCGGATTGACCCGAAGCTGGTCCTGGCAACGCTTGCCGAGTAACTGAGCGCCGATGGCAACTGGAGTCCAAATCTATGAAAATCAATCGCTTCCTGCACGTCTTGGCGGGTTTCCTTGCCGGAGCATGCGCACCCTTCCTCCTGCTGCAGGCACAACAGGAACAGGCACCGCCACCGGCGGACGGCCAACCGCCCATGCAAAAGAAAAAGGGTGGCAAGCGTCCTCCGCCCCCCGGTGTGAGCACGCCGGGTGTAAAGCGTGAAATGAGTACGCTTACGCCCCTCGCCGTATTCACCACGGGCGGTACGCCGGATTGGCAGGTCCTGACGGACGATGCGGTCTGGGTGTCGAACGGTCCCACCAACACGGTGCACCGTCTGGACGTGAAAACCAACCTGGTGGCCGCGAACATCGAGGTCGGCAAGCGCCCGTGTTCGGGACTGGCCGCCGGTTTCGGCAGCATCTGGGTTCCGAATTGCGGTGACAAGACCCTATCGCGGATCGATATCAAGACGAACGCGGTGGTGGCGACCATCCAAGCGCCTCCCGCCGAGAGCGAGGGCGGGATTGCGGCCAGCGACGACGCGGTTTGGCTGGTGACGGACGCTGCGGGGAAACTCTCGCGGATCGACCCCAAGACCAATACGGTTGCGGCAACGGTGGACATTCCGGCAGGCTCGGCCGCGGTGGTTTACGGGGATGGCGCGGTTTGGGTAACGACCCCCAAAACCAACATGCTGACGCGCGTGGATGCCAAGACGAACAAGGTGACGGATTCGATCGAGACCGGTCCGGGCCCGCGCTTCCTGACGTTCGGCGGGGGGGCCATCTGGACTTTGAACCAGGGCGACGGCACCGTCTCCCGGGTGGATGTGAAAACACGCAAGCTGGTCACCAACATCGAAGTGGGTGTTCCGGGCGGCGGCGGGGAGATTGCGT
>CAITMP010000778.1 GCA_903893525.1 uncultured Acidobacteriia bacterium
CGTCAGCAGAATGGAGCCGGAAAACCGCCCCTTGGAGGTTCGGCTAGCGTTTGAGGACTTGGACTGTAGCCAGAAGCTGGCATTGATCGGCGATGCGCCGTATGCACACGAGTACATCCGCAAGGTTCGCGATTCGCGGGATCAGCGCGTAGTGATGCCGGGTGGAATATACGGGCTGGGTTACAAGGAGTTGGGATCGTGGTGCTTTGCCTATGTGCATGCAACAGAGGTCGGGGGAACACATCCCGCACTCATCGAAGCGATGGGACGAGGATGCCTGGTCCTCTATCTTGACACTGTGGAGAACCGCGAAGTCTGCGGGGACGCGGGCTTGCCGTATCTCGATCAAGCGGGACTCACGGCACGCATGCGGGAAGCGCTGGCGATGAGCGATTCGGAACGCGACGCACTCAAGGCGAGCGCCGTACGCAGGGTCAAAGAGCGGTACGATTGGGACGCAGTTACGACCCAGTACGAAAAATTGCTTGCCAGCCTGGCACGGGAGGCTTGAATTAGAGCAGGTCGCTAATTGACTTGGCAGCAAGAGCGCGTTTGCTCTCCTCACGCAGCTGCGGTGCTGAAAGTCCTGCATAGCGTTCATCTAGCACCGCGGGGATCGGCCCAAGACGTTCCACGATCATATTCAGGAAGCCGAGTGCTGCGGCGCGCTCGCCCTCCTGCCGCCCTTCCTGCCGCCCTTGGTCAAGCCCCTTCTGCACCAACGGGCCAAACACGTCGTGCTCCAAGTAATCGTCGATCACAAACATCTTTCTTCCCTCCTCCTTTACAGTCGTACCCAACTGCCGCAAGCCCGCCAGAGTCAAAAGTTGCGCGTACGCCGTCCGCCTGTCCGCGTCGGCCAGTTCAGCAATGCGGCCAAGAATGTGCCGGACGGCTTCCCGTTGGTCACGAAGACGCATCAACACTGCAAGAATATTATCCCCCACCCCGGGACTCTCCAAAAGGGGCTCGCCATCAAAGTCCCTCAGGTTCACCAGAACATAGGAGTATTCAAGCCGCTCCGACCGACAGGTACTCGGCATGGAAAGCGGGGCGGAACCAATGTACAGGACGTACTGCATAGGAAAGACACCCTCGTCGTCCAGCAGCCATGCACCGTAGTTGAGCATCCGGACAGCCATTTTGGGGTCGTTGCGGGTCTGGTATTCGATCTGCACCGTTCTCTCGGCGTCGTCGCGACCTACCGAATCGGCTCGGAGGTTGCGGGTGGTCGGCATCTCCACGTTCCGCCAGGAGACCATCCTATGACCCGTAATGTATTGCACGGCATTGCTGCCAGGACTCGAGAGCAGTTGCTTGAGGATAGTATCAAAATCCTGCATTCGGCAACCATTCCAGCGTGCGGAGAAATCAACAACCCGGACACAATTCCCGCCGACCAATACCTTCCGTGGTAGCATCGTGTGTGCACCCCAAGATCCTGGCGGTTATCCCGGCCCGGTTCGCTTCCACGCGTTTCCCCGGCAAGGCGCTCGCCCGACTCGACTCCCGCACCATGCTGGAACACGTTCACGAACGTGTCTCAATGGCCCGCTATCCCACCGCCATTGTCGTCGCAACCGACGATTCCCGTATCGAAATGGAAGCCCGCCGTTTCGGGGCACGGGTCCGCATGACGCGTGACGACCACGTCTCCGGTACGGATCGCGTTGCAGAGGTTGCTTCGGCATATCCCGACTATGACCTCGTGGTCAATATCCAAGGTGACGAGCCCCTAATCGATCCCGAAGCCATTGACACGGCCCTGATGCCGCTCCTGGAGGAGCAGGCCATCATGATGGGCACGCTGAAAAAGCGGATCGAGGACCCCCGCGAAATCACTGACCCCAATGTGGTCAAAGTTGTAACCGATCGTTTCGAAAACGCTATTTATTTTTCCCGTTCGACAATTCCCTTCCCCAGGGGCGGAGTTGCCGACGGTGTGGTTCATTACAAGCATGTAGGCCTCTACGTATACCGGCGCGACTTCTTGTTGCGGTACTCCGGAATGCCTGTAGGTCCATTGGAACAAGCGGAGAGACTGGAGCAATTGAGAGCACTCGAGAACGGCTTTAAGATTCGGGTTGTGGAAACCGACTACGAATCGCTGGGCGTGGACACGCCCGAGGACTTGGAACGCGTGCAAGGGCTATTCGCAGCCAGCCGCGCCGCCGTCAGAACATACACAGACAAATCCCTTGCAGGGCCTTTGGAGACCCCCCGTGGCTGATAACGCACAAGAAACACCCGCAAAGCGCGCCAAACATATTTTCGTGACCGGGGGTGTAGTGTCCTCGCTTGGAAAGGGCATCGCGGCGGCCTCCATCGGGTGTCTGCTGGAAAACCGTGGCCTGAAGGTCACGCTGCAGAAATTCGACCCATACCTCAACGTCGATCCGGGCACAATGAGCCCCTTCCAGCACGGCGAAGTTTTCGTGACAGACGATGGAGCTGAGACCGACCTCGACCTAGGCCACTACGAACGCTTCACGCACGCACACCTGACGCGGGCCAACAACCTCACCAGCGGACGCATCTACGAGCAGATCATCCAACGCGAACGCCGCGGGGACTACTTGGGCAAGACCGTGCAGGTGATCCCTCACGTCACCAACGAGATCAAGGCCGCCATCAAGAAGCTGGCCATGGAAAACGATGTCGTCATTTGCGAAATCGGCGGCACGGTCGGCGACATCGAGTCGCTGCCGTTCCTCGAAGCCATCCGGCAGGTGCGGCACGAGGTCGGGCGCGAAAACTGCATCTTTGTACACGTAACCTTGGTGCCGTGGATCAATGCCGCGCAGGAGCTCAAGACCAAGCCCACTCAGCACTCGGTGAAGGAATTGCGCGCCCTCGGCATCCAGCCGGACATCCTGTTGTGCCGCGCCGAGCGTTTCCTTCCTACGGAGATGAAGGACAAGATCGCGCTCTTCTGCGACGTGGACCCGGAAGCGGTCATCACCGCCAAGGACGTCAAATCCGTCTACGAAATCCCCCTGGTCTTCGCCGAGGAAAAGGTGGACGAGATCATCCTCCGCCATCTCCATTTGGACATGACCGGGCCGCGCAATCTGGAAAAATGGTCGGCGATGGTGCACCGGATGCAAAACCCATCCGACGAAGTCGATATCGCCGTAGTCGGCAAGTACATTGAGTACGAAGACTCCTACAAGAGCCTCAAAGAGGCCCTGCTGCATGCGGGAACCGGCCACAATGTTAAGGTCAACGTGCATTGGTTCGAAGCGGAATCGTTCGAGCCCGGCACCCCGACCAGCGTGCTTCCTGCCGAAGTACTCGCCCAGTACGATGGAATCCTGGTTCCAGGCGGTTTCGGCAAGCGCGGCATCGATGGCATGATCAACGCCATCGAATACGCCCGCACCGCCAAAGTGCCCTATTTCGGCATCTGCCTCGGCATGCAGACGATGGTGATTGAATTCGCCCGCAACGTCTGCGGCATGAAGGGGGCCGACTCCTCGGAATTCAACCAGACCGCAGCGCAACGGGTTATCTACAAGCTGCGCGAGCTAAAGGGGATCGACGAACTGGGCGGCACCATGCGCCTGGGGGCATGGCCCTGCGTGCTGACGCCGGGCACCTTCGCCCACAAGGCTTACGGGACTACGGAAATCAGCGAACGCCACAGGCACCGTTTCGAGTTCAACCGCGAATTCGAGGAGCAAATGACGTCGAAGGGTCTGCGAATCACCGGTGTCACCTCGAACGGCACCTACGTGGAGATCTGCGAGATCGAAGACCACCCGTACTACCTGGGCTGCCAATTCCACCCGGAATTCAAGTCCAAGCCGATGGAGCCGCATCCGTTGTTCAGCTCGTTTGTGGGCGCGGCCCGCAAGTTCCGGGCACACCGTATTGCCAGCGAGATGGCCCCGTTGCTGCCGGAACCCGAATATCCCGAGTAGCTGGCTTTGACTTTTCCCGACTTCCACGATCCTTCCAGGCTGGTCTTGATCGCCGGCCCCTGCGTGATCGAAAGCGAAGAGCATGTCCACAAGATGGCCGGGGCGATCTCGGCCATCGCGGCGGATTATGGCTTCACCTACGTCTTCAAGGCCTCCTACGACAAGGCCAACCGGTCGAGTTTGTCTGGTTTCCGCGGACCGGGGCTGACGGAAGGGTTGCGCATACTCAAGGGCATCAAGGAGAGGGGTTTTTCCGTGCTCACGGACATCCACGAAACCTCCCACGCCGAACCAGCGGCGGAGGTGGTAGACATTTTGCAAATCCCTGCATTCCTCTGCAGGCAAACCGACCTGCTGCTCGAAGCGGGACGCTCGGGCCGTATCGTCAACATCAAGAAGGGGCAGTTCGTCGCCCCGCATGACATCCGGCACGCTGCCGACAAGGTTGAATCCACCGGCAACAATCAAATTGTCCTGACGGAGCGAGGCACGTCATTCGGCTACAACAATCTGGTGGTGGACATGCGGAGCCTCCGGATCATGGCTGAAACGGGCCATCCGGTGGTCTTCGATGCAACACACAGCGTTCAACTTCCCGGCGCGGGGGGAATGGCTTCGGGAGGCCAGCCGCAGTTCATCGAACCGTTGGCATCCGCAGCCGTCGCAGTGGGTGTTTCCGGGATCTTCGTCGAAGTGCACGATTGCCCCGAGAAGGCACTGTCGGACGGAGCCAACGCGCTGCGGTTGGACCTACTGCCAAGCTTCTTGAAAAGGCTGAAGGCGATCAACGGCGCGCGGACAGCACTGTAAGCAGTCAGCTGCAGACAATCTAGTAGGGCAGTGTGTACGTCAACGCAGCGGACTGCCCAACCGCGTTCTCCACATCAACCGTGACGGACTTGAAGATGTCAGCAACCGTCAGCGAGGTGCTGACCAACGAAGTTGGAACCGTCAGGACAACAGGAATCGACACCGTAAACAGTCCGCCGAAGCTGTTTGAAGCCGAACTTCGGAACCACGCGTTGGCAACAGCCGTTAGATCCACCGTGAAATCGGTGGTCGAAAATGGAATGCGCCCGGTTGGAGCGAATTTCACATGCGCCCGTGCCATGCTGCGCGTGGTGGACACACCCGTCATCTGCACCAAGTAAGCACCACCGCTGGCAACCAGATTCACCGTGAAGAGCGTGGGAGCCAAGGGCGGGACCACCAAATGCAGTATATTCGGGAGGGACGGGGTGAGATCGTATCCGGCCGCGGTCCGCAGCGTAGGGGAGACCTGAATTTCCCCAGCCACACTTCCGGTCTGGATCCGCACCAAACTACTACCACTATTGAAAACCGCTTTCAGCGTGCCCGCCGGGATCTTGAACGACACTTTGGAGCCGCCGGTGGAAAATTGGACGGACGGGTCGGCTGTGAAGGCGGGCGAATCAAAACTCAAAGTCAAATCACCCGCCAGATCAACGGGCCATGGGCTGTCAATCGTAACGGTTAGGGGCACCTGCTGCAGCGGGGTAATGGAAGCGGGCGCGCCCCCAATCGCCAAGGTTGGAAGCTTGGAGGGGACCGTCGCGGATGCGGAGATCGTGTACGAGTACGAATCGAAGGCCAAGCTGCCGGAGAAAGGTCCGGTGGTGACGGGCGCAAACAGGACTGTGAATCGCGACTCCTGCTGCGGGTCCAGAACCAGCGGAAACTTTGGCAGCCCCGCCAGACTGAAAACGGACCGGTCGTTGGCCAAGCCCGCACTCGAAAGGGAAATGGTCCCGGCTGTTAGGTTGCGGATCACAACCTGGGCTGCGCCTGTAGTGCCAAGCGCCGTGATTGGAATCGGAATCGTACCATTCGTCGCGATCTTGGTTTCGCCTTGGGCACCCACAACCGAGACTTCCAATGCGCTGCTAAGTCCCGCACCGGACAAAAGCAGAGCGTCGGTGCCAATCCTGAGCCGCGAACTAAAGATGTCTCCCTTGGAAGGGACAAAATTCACCGGCACATCGAAGGTCGCGCCGCTGGCCAGAACAAAAGGAAAGACCGGGAGTGTCGGAAGCTGGAAATTGGTCGAATCACTGAGTGAGATGTCGGAAATGGAATATGGGCTTGGAGTCTGGTTCGCCACGCGAATTAGAAGTCCCGCTTGTCGACCGACCAAGGTCGCGGGATACTGCACAGTGGAATTGGCCGCCAGTGCCGTGGTTGTACCCGCGTCTGAAACCAAGCTGTACGTCAACTGCGGTGAGTATGCGGATCCACTGACCGTGAACAGCAAGGAATCTCCAGGACCATCCACCTGAACTGTGCCTGAGAGCGCCCCCGGACTGGACGACTGCATGCGCAACCCAAAAGACACGCTCCTGGCCGGGTCCACGACGAGTGGCAACAGAGGCAGGTTGAGAAGTTCGAGGGCACCTGTAACGGTCACGCGCCGGACTGTGGCGGCCGCTGAACCGGTATTGTTGAGGGTAATCGTGGCCACAGCCGAGGCATTTACAGACACGGCGGGTAGTTGAATTTGGCCACCGGTGGCCACCGGTCGGGCATTGCCGTCGGTCGGCAGCGAATAGGTCGCCACAACTTGGGGAGCGGTACCGGAAATGCCGAAGCTCGCAGTTGCGATGTCACCGCCTGTTTCGCGGAAGGTCACTATCAAGAGCGCTTGGGTTGAAGCGGTGGTCGACGCTGTATAGCGGACGCTAAAGGTGTAAGTCTCTGTCGGCTGGAGTGTCGGCGTGGCAGTTGAACCCAGGACAAAATCCTTCGTTCCGAGCAACTCCGTGCGCAGGATGGCGGCGGCCTTGGCACCGGAATAGAACGCGCTGACGGTGATTTCCGACGTTTGGCCCAACGCACTGACTGGCAGCACCACGGTACCCGCGTTCGCAACGGTGAACACATTCCCGGAATTCTGGACCCGGAACTGGATGACCTGTGCCGCAAGACCCCCGCAGACCAGCAAACACAGCGTAACTAAACGTAGGATACGCATGGGTGTCAGTTTGTTGGCGGAGGAGTGGCAGGCACGAAAAAGACCGAGCCCGATTTCACTTCCAGCAAAAGCGCACTGCTGGCTTCCTGGCGTCGCAGCGCCAGTGTGAACAAACCTGTTGCGCCGTAGGCCTGCAACCCCTCCGGCGCACCTTCCAGTAGCACCTCGAACGGCGGATCTGTTGAATTCACATCGAAAATCAAGAGCCTATCCGGATTGGCATAGGCAAGAGCCACGCGGCTTCCCTGCCCCGGGGTGGCCAACCAGCAAGGACAAACGACATCGGAGGGAACAGGAACATCCAGTTGGGCAGGTACATCCGATACCCAATCAAACTTTAGGAGCCTCGACGGACCGGAGGCATAACCGTAGAGGAAAGTGCCCGAGGGGTCCAACGCGATCGCCTCCAGTTGATCAACCGCTGCAATTCGACTGGATTCACCGGTAAACGCGACCCGGTAAAGTCCGCCGACTCCATCCTGTTGGACCGCCAGCAGGATCTCCGACGTCTGTGCCTTCACCGCGACACTTCGAATGCCACCAAAAGCGTAGATGGTCTGGATTTGAGGATCGGGGATGGGCTGGTCTGTGCGCCAGACCTGAAATGATGCCGATCCATCGGACCGCTGCACCACAACAACAGCGGCCTTGCTATCACGCGACCAAACAACCTTGAACCGCTCGGGTGCGTCTCCCAGCGGCATGGACGCGGCGACATCCACGCCCTTCAGTCGCACAGAGCCGAGCTGGCCGCCGACGAGCGTGACCACGGCATTTCCGTCCGGCGATGTCCAAGCGTTGTCGACCCCCGTCAGAATGGCCGAGCCGAACCTGGCCCCGCCAGGGACACCCAACACCTGCCGCACACTTCGGGTAGGCGGATCGAACAAGACGCCCGACGTCACGCCTGCAAGCTGCACTTGGCCGACAACGGAAGTTGCCGCCAAACCCGCAAGAGCGCAGACGATTGTGGAGCGGAGGATCAGGCACCACCTCCAACGGTCGGCGTTCCCAATTTGATGGTGCCCGCGGAGGCGCTGCGGGTGACCAGAATCGCGACAACAACTCCAACCGCGGCGGCGACACCCAGAATCAGCCATTTCGCGCCAATAATGCCACCGCTGGATTTTTCATCAAAAGTAATGACCTGCGGCTGCTTCCCGTTGCGTTGGATGATTGTTACGGATGAAGAACCGCCGGGTGATTGTGCAGTTGCCTTCATGGTCACTGGACCTGTCTTGGTCGGGACATAGCCGCGTCCAGTTGCCTGCCCGCGGGAGTCGGTCACAGTCTCAAACAGCAAGGGTTGACCTGCAAAGTGCCCGAACTTCGTATCCGGCAATTCAAATCGCACTGGAATACCGGTCAGGAGCTGGCCTTGAGCCGAGCGAACAACAACGATTGGAGCGAACGCGTCCTTCGACGGAACACTGTTGACAGCGCGATTCCCGGAGTAGACTGCGACCACGGGTGGTTCTTTCGGAGCATCCTGGGCTGGCAGATCCGCCGCCAACAGGTTGGCCAGGGAAAGCGCAATGCACAGTAAGGGCGTAAGTCTCAGGAAACGACTCCTTTTCACTTCAATTCTACTACCGGAGCCGGGGCGGCCTAACAGCGTGGATAGGCAGCGTAGAGCGCGTCCAATTTGAGCGGCACTCCATGGGAGACCAACCGGGCCAGAGCCCGCAAAATCGACACCTCGCTCGGCTGTCCCTTCAGATCGCATGGTACCGCCGCGTGGGGCCTGTCCTTCAGAATTTTCTCGATCCAAGTGCAGCAATTGCGCCGTCCGCCCAGTTCCAGAAAGAGCTTTGGCCCGGTTGCATAGATGTTCCGGACAAGCCGGGGGAAATCGGCAACCCGGCAGTAGGCCTCGGCGGTCGTGTGCGCGGGCGACTCCCTGGCAAAGTCGATGGGGCGGCAATAGGCCGACGAGAAGAAGTCGATACCGGGCTCCGGGATCACCGTGAGCGAGTGGATGGCGACCAGATTGTCGTATTCGCCGCGCGTGGCCTCGCAGTGCATGGTGACGGGGATCGGCACGGGGCTGGCCACCGACGCCCCAATCCGCTCTAGCGCCCGGTTGCATCCATTGCGTTCCCCGGCGATAACCACTTCCCCCGGTGTGTTGATATTGCACAGGAAAACGTTCTGTTCCGGCTTGATGGCCGCAAACGCAAGGGCCGGCGTCGTCCGCACGGTCCACGAATCCCATTCAACCTTCGCCCCGACAGGCAAGCCCCACTGCTCCCGAATCGAATCCTTGGGTCCGTGGAGTCTGGTGCTGAAAGTGGGAATGCGGTCCAAATTCTGGGCCAGCTCCACCGGATCCGGCCAGACGCCCAGACAGGCAAGCATGATCGCTTCCCCGAAACTGTAGCCAGCTGCCGCGCGCGGCTTGACGTGGAACAACTCCCGGAGAATCCAGGTGTAAATCAGTGAAGTCGCAATGGCGCAGTGGCCCAGCATGACGACATCGCGGTAGAAACTGGCTTCGTCGGCTGGCCCTTGGGGATACATTTCGTCAACATGCAGGTAATGGTGCGCTTGGCCGCGCGTCATGGCCTCGAAGCGGTCAAGCAGCGGGGGAGACAGGGAGAAGAGATCCGCGCCGAGACCGGGGTAAGGACTGCCAATCCCCGGATACAGGAAGCACACGCCATCTTGTCCGAGTGGCGCCGCCGTGAAATAGCTGCCTCCGGGCGTTTTCCACTCCCCGTTGGTTTCGAATGCACGCGGAATCCCGACGGCAGCTTGGGCGATCTCCCGGGCGAGGTCTTCCTGGTTGCGCGCCAAGATCACGGCGGAGTGACGTGCGGGGGACCATGCGCGAAAAGCCTGGTCCTGGGTCTTTCCGCCAAGATTCGCAACGGCCGAGAGCAGACCGGCTTGGGTGTCGCTGGACACCGGATACAGCTTCAAGGACCGGAACGGGAATGTGGATAGCGGGAGCGCGTGCTCAATGCCTGATTCCGTAAGCCGCTGCCCACTCACTGTAGCAACGCGCGGACCGGAACCAATCCAAGGCCCGGACTTCAATTGGCGGTAGAACAGCGCCAGTTGTGCGGACTCAACGGATTCAAACGCTTCGGCATCGCCATGCAGGATACTGGCAGCACCTCCGCTGGCGAAGAACTGTTCGGACGATTCGGTAAAGTTTGGCATCCAGTAGCATTTTCATGATAGCCGTCACAACTACAATGGAGGATCGACGCGGAATCGCAACGCAAAATGCTGACGAAACTCACCATCCGGAACTTCAAGCGCTTCGACGATGTGGAAATCCCGCTGACCGACGCGGTTGTCTTTATCGGCCCGAACAACTCCGGCAAGACGACGGCTCTCCAAGCGCTTGCGTTGTGGGATCTTGGGCTTCGCAGGTGGAAGGAAAAGCGCAGCGAGCGGGGTACGCCCGAGAAGCGACCCGGTGTGGCCATCAATCGACGCGACTTGCTAATGGTACCCGCTCCGTCCGCAAACCTGCTCTGGAGGGGTTTGCACGTGCGCGATGTCCAGCGAGTGGAGGGAAAAACAAGGACCCAAAATATTCGGATCGAAGTTGTCGTGGAAGGAAATGCAAACGGAATAGCCTGGAGCTGCGGCTTGGAGTTTGACTTCTCCAATTCTGAGTCATTCTTCTGCCGGCCACTGCGGTCCCCTGAGGGGCGAATGGAGATTCCTGAAGAAGCCTACGATGTTCAGGTTGCGTTCCTACCTCCGATGTCCGGACTTGCCTCGAACGAGACAAAGCTGGACGCGGGAGCCATCAATGTCCGGCTCGGGGAAGGGCGGACCGCCGAGGTATTGCGCAATCTTTGCTATCAAGTGGCGGAAAAAGGACACGATGCTTGGAACAGCCTCGTCTCGAGGGTTAGGGAGCTGTTCAGGATGGAATTGGACATCCCAAGTTACGTTGCGGAGCGAGGAGAAATCCAAATGGGCTACCGGGACGCCACGGGATGCCAGCTGGACCTTTCCAGTTCGGGAAGGGGTCTCCAACAAACCTTGCTGCTCCTGGCCTACCTGGAACTCCACCCCGGCTCTGTGCTGCTCCTCGACGAGCCCGACGCACACTTGGAGATCCTCCGGCAACGCGACATTTACAAGCTGCTAACCCAAGCGTCTCGTTCCGGTGGCAGCCAGCTGATCATCGCCAGCCATTCCGAGGAAGTCCTGAACCAAGCAGCGGCGACCGACGAACACGGCGTGGTCGCATTCCTGGGCAAACCCCACCTGATCCCGCAGGGAAGGACCAGTTCGGTCCGAAGAGCCCTCAACGCCATTCGTTTCGATCAGTACTACTTGGCAGAACAACGGGGGTGGGTACTTTACTTGGAAGACTACACCGATCTGGCCATCTTGGAGGCCTTTGCGGAGCATCTGGGCCACCCCTCCCGGGCTGCCTTAAAATCGCCATTCCTGGTATCAATTGGCAATCAACCGAACACGGGCCGAGGACACTTTGATGCCTTGGCGGAGGCCAAGCCTGACTTGATGGGGTTCCTGTTGGTGGACAGAGACGCGGCAGGACTCCAGTCGCGAGGCAATCTAGTCGAGAGAAAATGGAAGCGTCGCGAAATCGAAAACTACCTTTGCCAGCCAGTTACGCTCGAACGGTATGCGGCACAACTCGGGGAATCGCGCTCAGGCGGCCCGCTGTTTGCCCAAACTGATGCCGAAAGAGCTATAAAAACGATGCGAACAGTGATCGGCGACCGTGTGGCACCGGCTGTGCTTCGAGATCCGACCGACACGTGGTGGACAAATGTCAAAGCGAGTGACGAATTCCTCGACATGGTGTTTCCTGAATTCTGTCGCAGGATGGGCATCGGTCCAGATGTCGTAAAGAAGCGGGACTATTACCAGCTGGTGCCCCACATCGACCGCGAATCCATCGACCCTGAAGTCATCGACGTACTGGACACGATTGACTCGGTAGCCAAGCGTGCCCAGCCATTGGGTTAGCCCTCGTATCTAGTCCGTCTCGACTTCCCGCATCCAGTCGGGCCGCTTGAGCACTTCGCGCGGCTTGCTGCCGTCGGGCGGTCCGATCACCCCGTCCTTGTACATCATGTCCAGGATTCGGGCGGCCCGGCCATAGCCCAACCGCAGACGCCGCTGGAGGGTCGATGTCGAAGCCTTGCCCATTTCGAGCACAACGCGCATGGCTTCCTCGTACATCGGGTCCTGTTCGCCGGTCGATACTTCCTCCGGGGTGCCATCGCCATCCTCGGTTGGCGGGGCTATTAGATATGACTGGTCGTATTCCGGCTTGGCCTGGGCCTTCCAGAAATCCACCACACCGCTGATTTCCGTCTCCGTAACAAACGCGCCATGGACGCGGGTCAGCCGCGAAGATCCCGGCGGCAGGAAGAGCATGTCGCCCTTGCCGAGTAGGTGCTCCGACCCCATGACGTCGAGAATCGTGCGGCTGTCCACGCGGGTCGCAACCCGGAAGCTGATGCGGGCTGGAAAATTGGCCTTGATAATGCCGGTGATGACATCGACGGAAGGCCGCTGCGTCGCCAGGACCAAGTGCATCCCGACGGCACGCGCCATCTGGGCTAGACGCGTGACCGACTCCTCCACGTTCTTCCCTTCAAGCATCATCAGATCGGCTAACTCGTCGATCAGGATCAGGATGTAGGGTAGCGGGCGGAGCTCGTCCTTCTGCGGGTCGTCACTTTCCTCCTCGAAAAGGCTTCGTGGCTGGTTGCGCAGGCTGAGAACCTTCTTGTTGAACTGGTCGATGTTGCGGGCACCCTGCTCGGCAAGGAGCCGGAGACGGCGCTCCATTTCCAGCACGGCATTCTTGAGGGCGTTGGTTGCCTTGCGCGGATCCGTGATCACGGGCGTCAGCAAGTGCGGAATCCCCTCGTACATGCCCAATTCCACACGTTTCGGATCGACCATGATCATCCGGACCTCGTCCGGGGTCGATTTGTACAGGATCGACATGATCAAGGAATTGATCATGACCGACTTGCCCGAGCCCGTGGACCCGGCGATCAGGACGTGGGGCATTGTTTCCAGCGTTGCCACCTTGATACGGCCGTTGATATCCTTGCCCATTGAAATTGTCAGATGGGAGGGCGAACTCTCGAATTCCTCCGATTCCAAAACGGCCCGGAGGCTGATGACCTCGCGCTTTGTGTTCGGGACCTCGATGCCGACGGTCGGCTTGCCAGGGATGCGCTCAATCAGGATGGACTCGGCCTGGAGACCGAGGCACAGATCTTCCGTGAGATTGGTGATGCGGCTGTACTTGACACCGGCATCAGGCTTGAACTCAAACGTGGTAACGACCGGTCCGGGGTTGATTTGGACGACGCTGCCGAGCACGTTGAATTCTTCAAACTTCGACTTGATCGCTGCGGCGGTGTTTTTCAGTTCCTGCTCATCGAAGGCTGAACGCTGCGGAATTGCGTTGAGGAGCTCCGTCGACGGCAGGCGATAGATTGTAGGCAGCTTGACGGCGGATTCGCGGGCCTTGGCCGGCTTGTTGAACGGGAAGTCGGTGGCGTGGGCAGGTGTGGGATCTTCCTCGTCCAAGCGGCGAATGGGAATTTCCCCGGGGATAGCAGAGAGATCCGTAACTTCGCCGACCTGCTCCGGCAGCAGCGAACGCGAAGATGGTTGGTCCCAAGGCATGGTCTCGGAGAGCGTGTCGTTGGAAGCCGTTGGACGGGTACGGGGTGCCGACGTCGGCTGCGGAACGATGGAGGGACCCGCATGGGACCCGTAATCGGTGGAAGCTGGTGACGCGAACGCCTCCCGAACTTCGACGATTTCGGTATCCACCAATTTCGAGCCCGCGTCGCTTGGAGCGGACAACTTTCTACGCTCCGCCTTCAGGGCTGCGGACTGCGCTTTAGCCTCCAGTTTCAAGCGCTTGCGTTCCAAGGCGGCCTCGCGGCGTTCGCGCCGCCAATTCACCCAACTCGTTTGGATCCCCCTGAAGAAGGCCCCGATGGGAGCCAGGAAGTTCCAAAGAACCGAGAGGGTAAATGTGGAAACCAAATAGGTGGAAACCAGCAGGCACGTCGACATCAGCACGATCGCCCCGGCCGAGTTGAATCCCTTCCGCAGCGCCCCGGCCAGCAGAAAACCCGCAGCTCCGCCCGGCAGGACAGTACGCTCGAACATGCGCCAGTCCGGCAACATGGCAGCCAAGCCACACGCCGAAAGGACCATGAGAACGGCACCCGGAACCTTCACCCACGGGGCTTCCAAGGCCTCCGAGCGGATCCACTTCCACCCAAGGCCGAACATGAGCACGGGAAGCAGAAAGGCGGCAAAACCGAAGCTCTGCAGGAACAGATCCGCGACGAAGGCACCAACGGGTCCGATCAGATTCTCGGCGGTCTCACGCCCTGTGACAGTGTTCCAGGACGAATCGCCGGGGTGGAATGAAGCAAAACTCAGGAGTGCAAGAATGCCGCTCGCAAGGAACAGCACTCCCATCACCTCATTGAGGCGCTTGTGTTGGGTCGGGGTAAAAATCCTCATCCGGCTGGCGGTCGGAAGAAAAGCTGGAGCACCACCAGTATGGCAGAACGCGGCATGAAACGCCACGTCCAATCACCACAAGGGTGCCGCGAAGTTTAATCGCTTGCTATTCGCCGGATTCCTTGCGCGCGCCCCGGTCCTTCCAACTGGCCTTCAGGTAGTCGGCATTCATGCGGGCGATCACTTCGACGCTGATTCCCTTGGGGCATACGGCCTCGCACTCGGCAACGTTGGTGCAGGCACCGAACATTTCCGCATTCACCTGTGCAACCATTCCAAGAGCTCGACGGTCACGTTCCGCTTGGCCTTGGGGCAAGAGCCCCAAGTGGGAAATTTTCGCGCCGGTGAACAGGGCGGCCGCAGCATTCGGGCAAGCTGCGACACAGGCTCCACACCCAATGCACGCGGCAGCGTCCATGGCTGAATCGGACACACCCTTCGGTATGGGGATCGCATTTGCGTCCTGCGTGCTGCCGGTCCGCGCCGTTATATAGCCGCCGGAGGCAATAATACGGTCAAAGGCGGACCGGTCAACAACCAGGTCCTTCATCACCGGGAAGGCCTTGGCGCGCCATGGTTCCAAGAAGAGCTCGTCGCCGTCCTTGAAGTACCGCATATGCAGCTGACAGACCGTGGTGCCCTTGTTAGGACCGTGCGGGATACCGTTGATCACGAAACCGCAGGAACCGCAAATGCCCTCGCGGCAGTCATGCTCAAATGCGATCGGCTCCTTGCCTGCCGTGATGAGGCCTTCGTTGACCACATCCAGCATTTCGAGGAACGACATATCGGGATTGACATCGTTCGCTGCGTAGCGCTCCATGCTGCCCGACGCGCCCGCATTCTTCTGTCTCCAAACGTGCAGGGTAAGGTTCACTTGTAACTCCGTTGCGCGGGATGCACGTAGGCAAAATCGAGCGGTTCCTTGTTCAGTTCGGGAGCCAAGCCCTCGCCTTTGTACTCCCAGGCGGAAACGTACTGGTAGTGGTCGTCATCGCGCATGGCCTCGCCGTCCGGGGTCTGGTATTCCTCCCGGAAGTGGCCACCGCAACTCTCGTTGCGTTCCAAGGCATCCATGCACATCAATTCGCCGAGCTCGAAGAAATCGGCCACGCGGCCGGCGTTCTCCAACTGCTGGTTGATTTCGCCCTCGGAGCCCGGGACATTGACATCCCGCCAAAACTCCTGCCGAAGTGCACGGACCTCGGAGATTGCGCCCCGCAGGCCTTCGGCGTTGCGGGCCATGCCGCAATGGTCCCAGATGATCTTGCCGAGTTCGCGGTGGAACGATGAAACGGTGCGCTTGCCCTTGATCGAGAGCAATTGCTTGGTGCGGTCCTGGACACCGGCTATCGCAGCCGTGAATTCAGGGGCGTTCGTCTTCAAGCCGTCGGGCTTGTTGGCCGCCAGGTAGTTACCGAGGGTGTAAGGGATGATAAAGTAGCCGTCGGACAGGCCTTGCATGAGGGCGCTGGCTCCGAGCCGATTGGCACCGTGGTCTGAGAAATTTGCCTCGCCCAGCACAAACATGCCCGGAATGGAACTCATCAGTTCGTAGTCAACCCACAACCCGCCCATCGTGTAGTGGATGGCGGGGTAGATGCGCATTGGAACCTTGTACGGGTCCTCGCCAGCAATCCGCTCGTACATTTCAAAGAGGTTGCCGTAGCGCTCTTCAATGGTGGACCTGCCAAGCCGATTGATGGACTCGGCAAAGTCCAAGTAAACGCCAAGAGCGGTCTCGCCGGAACCGGCTCCGCGTCCCTCGTCGCAGACGGCCTTTGCGGCACGCGACGCGACGTCCCGTGGAACCAAGTTGCCAAAGCTGGGATAGCGTCGTTCCAAGTAGTAGTCGCGTTCGTCTTCGGGAATCTGGCCCGGGTTGCGCTTGTCGCCAGCCTTCTTTGGGACCCAAATGCGACCGTCATTGCGGAGGCTCTCGCTCATCAGCGTGAGCTTGGACTGGTAGTCTCCCGAGACCGGAATACAGGTTGGGTGGATCTGCGTGAAGCAGGGGTTGCCGAACGCCGCGCCTTTCTTGTGCGCCCGCCAGATTGCAGTGCAGTTCGAACCCTTTGCATTGGTCGACAGGTAGAACACGTTTCCGTAGCCGCCCGTGGCAAGAACCACGGCGTCGGCAACATGCGATTCGATCTGTCCGGTAACCAAGTTGCGGGTGATAATGCCGCGCGCCTTGCCGTCGACAATCACCACATCCAACATTTCGGTGCGGGGGACCATCGTAACCCGGCCCGTGGCAACTTGGGCTTCGAGGGCTTGGTAGGCCCCGATCAGAAGCTGTTGCCCCGTCTGCCCCCTGGCGTAAAACGTTCTGGAAACCTGTGCTCCGCCGAACGAGCGGTTCGCAAGCAATCCACCATACTCGCGGGCAAATGGCACGCCCTGGGCGACGCATTGGTCGATGATCTTGACGGAATTCTGCGCCAGCCGGTAAACGTTGTACTCGCGTGCGCGGAAATCGCCGCCCTTGACCGTATCGTAGAACAGCCGGTAGATGCTGTCGCCGTCGTTCTGGTAGTTCTTGGCGGCGTTGATACCACCCTGGGCAGCGATCGAGTGGGCTCGGCGGGGGCTGTCCTGGAAGCAAAAACACTTCACGTTGTAGCCCAACTCGCCCAGCGACGCAGCTGCGGAAGCGCCAGCCAAACCGGACCCGACAACGATCACGTTGAACCTGCGCTTGTTGGCCGGGTTGACCAGCTTCATGTTGAAGCGGGCATTGTCCCAAGCTGTTTCGATGGGTCCCTGGGGAACTCTGGAGTCCAGTTTCATGCGGGTCCTAATAGATGCGGCGTTATAAATGGACGCTCGGCGCGCGGAGGATTCCCAGCATTACGGCGGCGGGAATCGAGGCGTACCCTGCGAAATACAAAATCCCGACCAGCCTCGCTACCGCTTTGACGCGGGGCGTGTGCTGCGGGTGGGAAAATCCAAGCGATTGGAACAGGCTTGAAACGCCGTGGCTCAGGTGCAGGCAGAGCAGACCGACCGCCACGATGTAGGAAATCGCAACAGGCAGACGCTGGAAGCCGACGACGACGTTCGAGTAGACATCCACCGGCGAAAACTCGGGGTGGAGGGTGCCTGTCGTGAAATGCAACAGATGGTACACAACGAAAGCCGCCACCATCGGACCGCTGTAATACATGGTCCGCGAAGCGAGCGTCGAGTGGGAATTGTTCTTCTTGGCATAGCCGACGGGACGCGCGTTCTGGTTGATCCTCATCAACTGGACCGTGGTGACAATATGGGCCGTCACGCTCAGCAGAAGAATGGTGCGTGCCATCCAGAGAAACTCCATGTTGCTCTTGAGGAAGGCCGAATACTCGTTGAGCCGATCGGGGCCCAGGAAAATTTGGAGATTGCCGAGGAGGTGGCCGGAGACAAAGCCGAAGAGGATCGCTCCAGTCAAAGCCATTACGGCCTTTTTGAAGATCGTCGATTCGAGGAACCGGAGAGTGCCGCCGGACCCGCCTGAAATGGCTGTTGGACTCATGTGGGGTCTACTTAATCGTACAATCCCGTCTCGGACGAGGGCCGGATCGGACCATTTCCGCTCCGCCGCCCCTGTTACAGAAGTGATACGATCCAGGCGTGAACGGAGGTTTCCGTGAAGACATACGAAACGAAGGACATCAGAAACGTAGGCATTGTAGGCCACGGCCACTGCGGCAAGACCTCGGTGGTGGCCGGCCTCCTCTACGCCGCGGGAGCAACCACCCGACTAACTCGTGTTGACGAGGGCAACACGGTCACCGACTTCGACGAGGAGGAGATCGGCCGCAAACTGACCATCTCCACCGGCATCGCCGCAGCCCAGTGGCAGAAATGCAAGATCAACCTGCTCGACACCCCGGGCTTCAACATGTTTGTCCACGATGCGCGGACGGCCTTGATCGCGGCGGACTCCGCAATCGTGGTGGTCGACGCGGTCTGCGGAGTCGAGGCTGGAACCGAGCGAATGTGGCAGACTGCGGCCGAATACAACTTGCCCCGCTGCATCGTGATCAACAAGCTGGACCGCGACCGGGCGAGCTTTGAGCGGACCATGGAGTCCATCCGGGCCCGCTTTGGCCCGGACGTCGTTCCTATACAACTGCCTTTGGGCGAAGAGAAAGATTTCCGGGGTGTGATCGACCTCATCCGGATGAAGGCGTTTGTCTATACGTCCGACGGCGACGGCAAGGGAAAGGAGATCGAAATCCCGCCAGAGTACGCGGATGCCGCGCGCGAAGGTCACGAAAGGCTGGTCGAAGCCGTCGCAGCAGGCAAGGACGAGCTGATGGAGGAGTTTTTCGCCGACGGCACACTTCCCGAGGAGCACGTCATCAGCGGGCTCGACGAGGAGATGCGCGAGGTCCGAATCTTCCCGGTCCTGTGCCTCTCGGGTCTGCACGACATCGGGTCCGACTGGCTGTTGAACCTGATCGTGGAAGCATTTCCGTCGCCCGCCGACAGACCGCCTTACAGGATCTCCCTCGGCGGCAACGAACTCGAGAGAACTTACTCCGATACGCTTCCTGCATCGGCCTTCGTGTTCAAGACCACCGCCGACCCCTTTGCGGGCCGCATCAGCTTTTTCAAAGTCCTTTCCGGAATCATCAGGAACGATGCGCACCTGTTCATCTCCGGCAAAGGTTCCGAAGAACGACTGGCCCACATCGGAGCGCCTCTGGGAAAGACGTTGATGCCGGTCACGGAACTGCACGCAGGGGACCTCGGTGCCGTCGCCAAACTCAAGGACACACTCACGGGCGACACTCTGACAGAAAAATCCTCGGCGGTCGCGTTTCCCAAGATCCACGTACCGGAACCGTCGATCGCATTCGCCGTCGAGGCCAAAAGCCGGGGCGATGAAGACAAGATGGGAAATGCGCTCCACAAGCTTCTCGAGGAGGATCTCGCGCTGCGGTTCTTCAGGGACCCGCAAACCAAGGAGTTCCTCGTCGCCGGATCGGGGCAGCAGCACGTTGAAATCGCGGTCAGCCGATTGAAGAAACGCTACGGCGTGGACGTAACCTTGAAAGCCCCAAAGGTTCCGTACCGGGAAACCATCCGGGGCGTTGCGGAAGTCCAAGGCCGCCACAAAAAACAGACCGGAGGCCACGGGCAGTTCGGCGACTGTTGGATCCGTATGGAACCATTGCCCCGCGGCGGGAATTTCGAGTTCTCCAACGGCACCTTCGGGGGCTCGATCCCGCGGAACTTCATCCCGGCCATTGAAAAAGGAATCATCGAGACCGCCGAACGCGGATTCCTCGCCGGATTTCCAATGGTGGATTTTAAGGTCACCGTCTACGACGGCTCCTACCACGATGTGGATTCGTCCGAACTGGCGTTCAAAATGGCTGCGAGGAAGGCGTTCCGCGCCGGTATGGCTACCGCAAAACCCAGCATTCTGGAGCCAGTTATGAACGTCGAGATCCAGGCGCCAGTGGAGTTCGCCGGCGACCTGATGGGTGACCTCAATACCCGCCGGGGCCGAATCTCCGGCATGGACACGGAGGGAGCAACCCAAATCCTGAGGGCGCAGGTCCCAATGTCCGAAATGCTCGCCTACCAGAGCGACCTCACTTCGATGACACAGGGCCGCGCATCCTTCTCCATGGAGTTCGACCACTACGACTTCGTTCCGGGGCCGCAGGCCGAAAAGATCATCGCCGCCGCCAAGGCAGCGCGCGGCGGAGAGGAGGAAGCTGAGGACGACTAGCACCATCTTGTTGAGCCTGGGGGATGGGGAACATTGAATCCCCGTCCTCCAACTATCGGCACTTGTCCGCAAGAACATTAGGCCGTCCCATTTTGGGGCGGGACGAGACGGACTGTGTCACTTTGACCCACTTTGTCCAGCGCAAGGTTGACTCACCCGTAACGGTTGGGGTAGGCTTGGGGAAGCGCCACAGCCTACCGGTTTCTGCGCGCAAATCCAAAATCGAGGCGAATGGATGGCTTGGACTCTGAACCCGGCAGCGCTATTGTTATTGCGTTGCTCAGCCGTCTGCGTTCTGCTCACCCCAAGCTCGCTTCCCGCACAACAGTCCAATTTCACCGGTGCCCTTCTAGCTCCTGCGGCCTCGCGCGTCCCCCCTCCCGCATCCCACCCGACCATCGCGGAGACCGAAAAGCTCCCATACCTTAGCCAGCTCGAGAAGAATATGAGGGAAAGCCGCCGCCCGGCTTTCACCGCCAATGCATCCGATCTGCTGGTGGGGCAGGCGGAGGAGAAATTCCGTTCCGGTCGCAAACTGTACTCCGAAGGTGATTTCGCCCGTTCACGCATGGATTTCGACGCGGCGATAGACGCGATGCTCAAAGCATCGGACAATCCCTCGGACCGCGCCCTGTACGAGTGCCATCTGGACGATATGGTCGATGCCATCCACCGTTGCGATTTGGACGGACTAGGTGCTGCCGCAATCGAGACATCGCAGCAGTTCGACAAAGCCCCCCTTGAGGACATCGTTCAGATGACCTTCCCAGTTGATCCACGGATCAAGGAAAAAGTGCAGTCGGAACTGAAAACCACCAGTTCGGCACTCCCCTTGGTGATGAACGATGTTGTTCTTGGGTACATCAATTACTTCAACGGTCGCGGTCGGCGCACAATCGAGTACGGTCTGTCGCGGGCGGCCAAGTACCAACCCATGATCTCCAAGATTCTGGCCGAGGAAGGCGTGCCTCAGGAACTGATCCACTTGGCACAGGCCGAATCCGGGTTTATGCCACGCGCTGTCAGTCGCGCCGCAGCCCAAGGCATGTGGCAGTTCGTGAAATTCCGCGGCAACGAATACGGGCTGACGCAAACGCCCAGTTCCGATCTCCGCTTCGACCCCGAGAAATCCACGCGTGCAGCCGCGCGGCACCTCCACGACCTCTACAACGAATTCCACGACTGGTACTTGGCCATTGCAGCCTACAACTGCGGACCCGGGAACGTGGAACGCGCCGTGGAACGCACTGGTTATGCCGATTACTGGGAGCTCCGTGCCCGGGGTGCCCTGCCGGCGGAAACCACCAACTATGTCCCGATCATTCTGGCGATGACCATCATGGCCAAGAACGCGCCGGAATATGGCTTGGAGATCCACCCCGAGGCCCCAGTCGAGTACGACACAATCAGAACCGCCGCCCCCACCAATCTGGCTTTGATAGGCGACTTGACAGACGC
>CAITMP010000779.1 GCA_903893525.1 uncultured Acidobacteriia bacterium
GTCTCGGCCTCGGACGGATGCAGATTCCCCCGCAGATCCACTGGAAGAACGATGTAGGCGTTGTACATCTCTGCCACCCCGGTCCATTCCAACGGATTCCCGGAAGGAAACGCCCCGGCCCGCCTGGGAGTCAACCCCTCATATGTGCGCCCGCCCACCGCATCCACCGCGCGGTCGTGCAGCAGCGCCCGCCCGTAATCGTATGCGGATAGCAGCAGCAGTGCTGTGACAGCCCATCCGGCCTTCCCGCTGTCGGGATTCTTCTCCCCGATCTCGGAACCCACCAGCCGCCCCAAGGCCGGGGCCGCGACACCCAAGAGTAGAATCCCCCAGATCGTGAGATCGACCACGGGCGTGATGTCCCAGTGGAACCAGCGTCCCGAAAACGGCAGCAGCAGCCGCACGCCGTAGACGTTCGTCAAGTCCAGCACAACGTGGGAAACCACGCCCACCAGCGCGATCAACCATGCCCTGAGCCAGGGAAGCTTGCTGCGCACAACCGCAGCCACAATTCCCACCGTCACCAGCGCCATCACCGGAAGGCCTATCAGAGAATGGGTAATGTTCCGATGCCATTCGATATAGGCAACGCTCCCGCCCAGTCCCGAGACAACATCGAGGTCGGGTGCGTTTGCGGCCAGCACCATCAACACGGTGCCGTACGGCGACGCCCGCCGGAATCCCGCTCGCGCAAGAAAAAGTCCAACTAGCGAATGAGTCAGATTGTCCAAACTGTGAGGTTACCGCGATTATGACCGGAGTGCTCAAGCAGATCAACACGTCGCCCGGCGGACTGCCCAAGCGGGGCGTACCCGAACCCATCATGCTGACGCCCGCAGGCGTGGCCGGGGACTGGCAGCGCAACCGCAAATACCATGGCGGACCCGACAAGGCCGTCCTCATGCTCTCCGCCGAGGTTCTGCACGACCTCGCCGCAAAGGGCTTTTCCGTCTACCCCGGTGCGCTTGGCGAGAACCTCACAGTCGCCGGTCTCGACCCTGCAAACTGGCGTTTTGGACAGCGATACCGGATCGGCGAGGATGCCGTCATCGAATTGACCACACTCCGCACCCCCTGCGACAACCTGAAACCCTACGGCACCGGGATCCACGCCGAACTCTACGACGCCAAATGCAAGGCGGGAAATCCGGATACACCGCGTTGGGCGAGAGGTGGTTTTTACGCGCGCGTGGTCCACGGCGGTCTCCTGGTTCCCGGTGCAGAGGTTGTTTTACAATCCGACCTCGCTTGAAGGTGATATACTCCATCGCAGGATTGAACCGTTTCAACATGAGAAAGCTACTGCTGATTTCCCTGTCCGCCGCCATCGCGTGCGCGGTCATTTGGGGTGCCGACTGGCCGAGCCAAAGCGGAAACCCCCAACGCGATGGTTGGGCGAAGACCGAGAAGGCCTTCACGAAAGCCAACGCCTCCAAGATTGAATTGATCTACAAATACAAGGCCGACAACCAGACTCGGGGCTTAAGCTCACTTGGTACCCCCGTCATCCTTGAACGGATTATCGGGTATCTGGGCTTCAAGGAGCTTCTGGTGTTCGGAGGCAGCGGTGACAATGTGTGGTCCGTGGATGCCGACCTTGGCAGGATCATGTGGAAGAACCATTTTGAATACAAGTCCGACAAGCCGCAGCAGACTGTTCCAACAACAGTTTGCCCGGGCGGATTGACCGGCTTGGTGGCTATGCCCGGCAGCAGCACCGCTGGCGGCGGACGCGGATTCGGTGGTGCCGGTCGTGCGGGTGCCCCTGGCCGTGGTCCGGGCGCTCCGGGTGCTCCAGGCGCAGGCCGTGGCCCCGCACCGGTTGGTCCGCCTCCCGGCCCGCCACCACCTCCGCCGTTGTTCGGCGCGGGTAACTTCGGACGCGGCGCGAACTTCGGTGCGATCGCTTCCGACGGATCCCTCCACGCCCTGAACTCCTCCAACGGTGTGGACCGCGTTCCCGGCATCAAGTTTCTCCCGGCCAACGCCAAGGTCGCGGCGATCAACATCAGTGAAGGCGTGGTCGTCGCGGCAACGCAGGACAACTGCGGCGGCAATCCGAACGGCATCTATGCCATCGACCTTTCCACCACCACCGGCCCGGTCACCGAGCCCAAGGTCGCTTCGATGGAGCTGAACGGCGGCGGCACGGCGGGTAACGGCGGAGTTTCCGTCGGCACCGATGGCACCGTGTATGCCCAGATTCCCGACGGCAAGAGTGACGTCGCGGGCGATTACAACGATACCGTCATCGCAATGTCCAAGGATCTGAAGGTGAAGGACTACTTTACGCCGTCCAGCGCCAAGATTCCGGTCACCAAAGGCGTGCCCACGCCCGGTGCCACCCCGGTAGTCTTTTCCTGGAAAGGCAGCGACGTCATTGTGACCGCCGGTCGCGACGGCCGCGTCTACCTTCTGGACTCCAAGTCGCTCGGCGGCGCGGACCACCACACCCCCCTCTTCGCCACCGAATCAGTTGTCGCCCCGGAATCCAAGTTCGACGGCAGCGGCTTCCACGGCACGTTCTCCAGCTGGGAAGATGCCGACAACGGCAACACACGCTGGGTCTACGGCTCCACTTGGGGCCCGAAAGGCGGCGTGGTCGCGTTCAAGGTTGAGGACCGAGGCGGCAAACCTGCCCTGGTCAAGGCTTGGAACTCCCGCGAGATGCAGTCGCCCGCACCCGTTGCGACCGCGAATGGCTTGGTTTTTGCACTCTCTTCTGGCGAATCGTCCCGCTACGCCAAGGAAGACGGGAAGCTGCTGACGGTTGCCGAAAAGCAGAAGCTGGCCGGCAAAGCCGTCCTGTACGTGCTGGAAGCCGATACGGGCAAGGAACTCTACAATACAGGCAGCTTGGCCGCAACGTTCTCCCACAATTCGGGTGTCAGCGTGGCCAACCGCCGCATCTACTTCACCACCCACGACAACACGGTGTACTGCCTGGGCTTCCTGGCGGAACAGCCCCAAATCACGGGCAAATAACGAAAGGGTAAATAGGAGACACAACATGCGAAAACTGACATTTGCCCTCGTGGCCGCAGCACTCGCGGCACCCCTGGTGACAAGGGCCGCCGACTGGCTCATGGACGGCGGCGACACCAAGCGCACCGCCTGGCAGAAGGACGAACACACCATCTCCACCGCCAACGCCAAGGACCTGAAGGTGCTTTGGAAGCTGCAGCTGGACAACCAGCCGCAACAGATGCACTCGCTGTTTCCGCCGCTGATCATCGACAAGCTGCGCACCTCCGCAGGCGAGAAGCAGATCGCCATCGTGCTCGGCATCTCGGACAACATGTACGGCATCGACGTCGTGGAAGGCAAGGTCGTGTGGAAGAAGCACTTCGACTACCCGACGCCTTCGAACGTCCGTCCCAACAACGATGACCCCCTTTGCCCCGAAGGCGCGCTCGCGACCCCCTACATCGGGGCGCCGAACGCCAACGGCCAGCGCCCGGTCTACGTGATCGCCGGCGACGGGCAGCTCCACACGCTCAACGCGGCTGACGGCGAGGAACTGGCCCAACCCTACAAATTCATCGGTGCCAACTCCAAAGCCTTCGCCCTCAACATGTGGGACGGCGTCCTCTTCACCACCACCGCGCAGGGCTGCCACGGCAACCCCAACCAGATGTGGGCCGTGAAGATTGACGACCCCACCCACAAGGTAATGACGGCCAGCCCGAAAAGCGGCGGCCTCTGGGGACGCACCGGTGCCGCAATCGACTCCAACGGCGTCGCCTGGGCACCCACCGGCGACGGCCGCTACGACAAGGAAAACCAGACCTATGGCAACGGCCTGATCGGCGGCAAGGTTTTCGGCGACGAACTCAAGATCGCGGACTACTTCATTCCCTCCAACTGGTCCTGGCTGCAGAAGCGCGACCTTGATTTCCAAGTCACGCCCGCCATCTTCACCTACAAGGGCAAGGAATTGATGGTCACGGCCAGCAAGGAATGCCGCGTGTACCTGATGGATCCGAAGAACCCCGGCGGCGACGACCACCAGACCCCGCTCGACCGCACCCCGCTCATCTGCAACGAAGAGGTGAATTTCGCCTCGGCCGGCATTTGGGGCTCGATGGCGAGCTGGGAGGATTCCAAGGGCAACCGCTACGTGCTGACTCCGTTCTGGGGTCCGGTGCACCCGAAGTTCAAGGCTCCGATCATGAACGGTCCCGTCACCCATGGTGCCGTGGCCGCGTTCAAGGTGGAGGAGAAGAACGGCAAGTACTCTCTGGTTCCGGCGTGGGTATCCCGCGACATGGACCAGGCCGAGCCGCCACTGATCGCCAATGGCGTTGTCTACTCGTTCGCCTCGGGCGAGAACACGACGCAGGCATATCCCGACGTCGGCCTCCGCGATTCCAGCAAGCTGCGCATCGCGGCTTCCAAGCATGCGACCTTCCATGCATTCGACGGCGCTACCGGCAAGGAACTGTATAACAGCGGCGACCAGATCAAGTCCTGGGTGCACTTCGGTGGTTTGTCGATGGCAAACGGCCGGGTGTATCTGGGGACTTACGACAGCGTTCTTTACTGCTTCGGCCTTCCGGGCACGAAATAGCTGGAGGATTGGTTGGATAAGTGGGCGGGAAGGCGGAAGCTTTCCCGCCCTTTTTGCGTTTCTGCTGCTTGCATCCAGGATACGTCGGACCCTATTACCGTTGCCAGTCTGGTAGTCTGTTCCAAATGAGCCCCGGCGAATCCGGCCAGTTTCCCGTCGGCCACCCGCACTACGAAATCCTCGATACATGCGGCAAAGGCGGCATGGGCGTCGTCTACCGCGCTCGCGACAAGCGCTTGAGCCGCATCGTCGCGCTCAAGTTTATCTCGAAGGCCGACGACGGCACGGAATCCGCTGAGACACTCGTCCGCTTCCGGCGCGAGGCCGCATCGATCGGCGCGCTGAACCACCCGAACATTGCCACCCTCTTTGAACTCGGCGATAGGGCTGGCACGCCTTTCCTCGCGATGGAGCTTCTCTCCGGTGATCCCCTGATGCGGGACTGATTTTTGGTTCTACTTCCCAGACTCCAAAGCCGGTCAATCTCCCGAGTTCAACATGCACGTCCAATAGGCCGGACCCAGCCCTACTCCCCCCGCTTCCAGCGGTCGTAATCCTCTTGGGGCATGGCGATGAGCAAACTCCTCATCTGGCTGTGCCCCAGCCCGCACAATTCCGCACAGGCAATCTCATACTCGCCAGCCCGGTCCACATGGATCTCCAGCGGAATTTCCATCCCCGGCACCACATCCTGTTTGGTGCGTAACTCCCGCACAAAAAAATCGTGGATCACATCCCGCGATTTCAATATCAGCAGCACGTCGCGACCCACGGGCACCCTTAGCGTCGCGGTCACCACGTCGTCCGCACCCCGCTTGTCCGCCGGATCAATGCCGAACGGATTCCCGCCGGAATCGCTGATCTGGTCGATTGTGGTTCGCCCGAAGCGCCCGTCCGGCCCCGTGTAGCGGAAATTCCAGGCAAACTGGTGGGCGTACACTTCGATAGTTTCCCTGCCTTCGTCCCGCACCGGCACCTTCGCCCAGGTCCTTGACCCCGCCAACGCGATTGCCACGAAGAGCACGACGGCGGCAACCGTCCACCCCCATTCCAGCCTCGATTCGAGTGCAGCGGGAATCGCCGCAGCCCGCTTCGACTGACGCATTACAGTCCACGCCAGCAGTAACTGCAATGCGACAAACAGGACACCGCAAATCCATAACGTCCACCCGAATTGGCGGTCATACTGCAAGGCCTCGTTCGTAATGGCGGGGGGGAACCATCCGGCGTGCAGGAAAGCAGGATGCAGCGCGAAAGGTGCGCAACAAGCGAGGGTCAAAATGACAAGCAAAAGGCCGAGCAGCAACCTTTAGTATATGGTTCCACTAAAGAGGTGCGCCCGGCCCGGTGCGGAAGTGGTTTGCGGGGGAGTCGGTGGGGCTGTTAGGCCGGCTCGGGGAAATGGAATCCGGCGGAGGATAGCGCGGTTTCCATCAGCTGGATTGCTTCCGGCTCGGATGAATTCCGGGCTTGGGAGACTTCCGAGATGAGCATGGTGCGGGCTCGGTCAAGCATCTTCTTCTCCCGGAACGACAGGGGCTTGTCCGCCTGCAGCCGAACCAGTTGCTTGAAGACTTCCGCGATTTGGAGGAGGCTGCCGGTCAGCATCTTCTCGCTGTTAATTTTGAATCGGACTTTCCAGTCCTGTAGGTTTTCGAACGACGGCCCGGCCAAGTAGGCTAGGACATTTGCGACGTCCGTGTTCTTTGAGAGTTTTCGAAGGCCGATTGACTCGGCGTTCGAGAACGGAACCATGACCGTCATACTCGAACAAAAAAGACGGAGAAGGTAGAACTGCTCCGGTCGCTGTTCGAAGTAGCGGGTACTGATGTTTTCGATGGTGCCAACCCCTTGATTCGGGTAGACCACCTTTTCACCGACTGCGAAGGTCATCATACGTAGAGAGCCCCCAAAACGTTACCACCGGTGGACATGAAAAAACTTTAACTGCTACGAGCAACCTATGATAGGCAGGGTCCAATTTCTTTGTCAAGTGCCTATCGCAAACTTATGAATCTGAAACACTTCTGTGGTATGGCCACACACCCTTGGTGCACCCCTGTACTTTCGATAGGGCGGTCCGAAAATCAGTACACCTTGGCAAGGTGTACCGGCGGCCTTTACCCGTTGGTCCCCTGGGGGGCTTTCACAAGCGTGCGTTCTTCCAGAAGCAATCGCCGGAGAGTCCGCAGATCGTTCAGGATCCGATGGCTCGCACCCACGTGGTCGCTCAATTTGGTGAGCTTGAAGTGGACCAATTGGAGCGCCTCGACCCGCCTTGATGCACCTTGTGATTCCGCTGCTGCGACGTCGGTCTCGATCTCAACGACGGTATCCCGGATCGCCTCTCCCAGAAGGGCAACGAATTCGAGGGAACTTTCGATGTGGTCGAAGGGTGTGTCGGCTCGGTGCTGGGCCATAGGGACGAACCTCCGCGCGGAATGGGCACCGCAACCCCAGTGTCGCATGAAAAATCTGCCTTCAGGCCCTGATCGGGCAAGAAACCGCATCAGGGTGCTTTTGTTTTGGGTTGCACCCGTGTTACTATTAAAGAGTTCCGATGCAGTGCGGGGACGTAGCTCAGTTGGTTAGAGCGCCGGCCTGTCACGTCGGAGGTCGCGGGTTCGAGCCCCGTCGTCCCCGCCACTCTTTCCTAGTTTCAGTATTTTCTCTCTCCAAGGACGTTCATCGCAGTTCATCTGTGAGCATGTACAACGGCAAGAACAACAAGCGTGGTAAGGTTTCCAGATTCTTGGATCCGCGCGCACCAACAATTGCTCCCCAAGCCACCTACGTGCCAACCCGCACGGCTACCAAGCCAGCTGGTTACGTTCAAATCGAACAGGCCAGCCAGTTTCCCCAGGACGCCCCCGAATTCTTGGCTTTCGTCAAGGATGTGGTCAACATGCCCGTGGAAATGGCACCAGCAGTTTCCGAGGCTATTAGCCAGCAGAAGTGGAAAATTGCCCCGAATCCGCTCTCGGTTGTCAGAACCGCCGCTCACCAAGCTGCCAAGCGGTTTTCCCTCTAGAAATCAAATTGGTCCGGCCAAGTGTCGGCGCAACATTCCCCGGTAGGATTCCAGTTCGGGACCAGTCCATGCCGGCTCCTTCGCCATTTCATCCCAAGACCGCAACCGCAACATCTCCCGAAGATCCGGGTGCTGCCCGAATTCGGCTGCCGTCTCCTTGTCCATCGGCCCCCCCTGCAGCTTCAGTGTCTCCTTGCTCGCCGGGGATAGCCGGTCCATGTATGCGTCGTTGGTCGCCGTCAAGTATCGCTTGGCATCCACATGTCCGCCGACTAGATCTGCCAAGCGCCGAGAAAAACCGCGTGCGAGCAACCAGTCCCTGCCGATGTCGTCATGATTGACCACTCCCACGCGTGCATCCCGGATTGTGTCCGGTTCATCCAGCAGGTGCCCGATGTCGTGCAGCAATGCAGCCAAGACCAGCTCTTCGTCGGCCCCGGCCTGCGTGGCACACCAAGCGCATTGCTCGGAGTGCCCCAACTTGGTGACGGCCTCCCCGAAATACTGGTCCCCGCCCGTGTCGCGCATCAGGGCAAAAATTTCGTCGATTACCGCGTCCACCTTCGGCATGGTTGTTATCCGACGTAGAGGTCGGCAGACTGGATCGGCAGGGAGCTGGCACCCGCATCCACATTCAGTACGGTGCCGGTTACTTGCACCGATTCGTCCGACAAAAGATACACCGCCGCATATGCGGAATCAAGCGGCGTCTGGTGCCGTCCCAGGGTCAGCGATTCGCCCGTCCGCTGCAGCGATTCGAGCGAGTGGCCGTTGGCCGCGTGCAACTCGATCTCGCCTTCGCTCAGTACCCAGCCCGGAATCAGATAGTTGAACCGGATCCGCTGGCGGGCATAGGCGCCGGCGAGCGTCTTCGTCATGGTGAGCAGTCCGCCTTTGGCCGACGCATAGGCCACCAAATTCGGAAGGCCCTGGATTCCATTGATCGACCCCATGTTGACCACGCTGCCCCCACCCGCTGCCCGCATCAGCGGAACGGCGTACTTGCAGCAATAGAAAGGTCCCCGAAGGTTGATGTCCTGGATCTTGTCCCAGAATTCCGTCGTTGTCTGTTCCAAGCCGGAGCGTGGGTACCATCCAGCGTTGTTTACAAGCCCGTCCAGACGCCCGAACGTGTCCGCCGCAGTCTGCATCAGCGCTGCGCAATCGGATTCGCTGGCGACGTCGGCACGCACGAAAATGGCCTTACCTCCCGCCTCGCTGAACTTTGCCGCAGCAGCCTCGCCCTTTTCCACGTTGATGTCTGAGACGACCACGGACGCGCCTTCGGCGGCCAGCATTTCGGCAATCCCGAATCCGATGCCCTGCGCGGCACCGGTCACCACGACAACCTTCCCTTCGAGTCTCGGCTTTCGCATGGAACCATTTTACCGGCAGGGTTGGATTCTCCCTGATAGGAATCTCTCCGTCGTGACTCCAAACGAAAACGGCCCACCTTTGCAGGTGGGCCGTTTCGGGTACTGCGTACTGCCTGCGCTTAGAAGGTGAAGCGCAGCGATCCCTGCATGATGCGGGGCGAGCGCGTCGAGGTGACTTGCCCGAACAATGCGTTCACCTGCTGGCCGGTCGTCAGGTCGTAACGCCCGGTGGCGTTCAGGCCCGAGTACTGGGTGTGGTTGAAGACGTTGTAGGCCTCCCACCGGAGCGTCAGGAACCGCTGCTCCGACTTGAGGTTGAAACGCTTGTTGACCGACATGTCGTTGTTGTTCACGCCCGGATTCCGCACCGAATTCTTCGATGCGTTGCCCGGATCGCCCTTGCCGGGCACCGCGAAGGCAGCCGGATTGAACCATGCGAAGAACGTGGAACCATTTGCATTCGGATTACCAACGACGTTGAGGCGCTGGCCGTCGCCACCACCGGTCAGGTCGGTTCCCTGGACGGTGCTGAACCCGACACCCAA
>CAITMP010000780.1 GCA_903893525.1 uncultured Acidobacteriia bacterium
ATGCGCTTCGCCCCCCCTAACTGAATGCTACAATAAGACTTAAGTCTAACGATCACATGGCTGAACAGGGCACTCCTCCTCAAGGGCCTCCGGCTCCCCCACCACCCCCGCAAAACCCTCTGCTGCCCGGCGCGGCAGGCCTGAGCGGAGGAGACATCGTCCCGATCAACATCGAAGACGAAATGAAACGGTCTTACATCGACTACGCCATGAGCGTGATCGTTGGCCGTGCCCTGCCCGACGTCCGCGACGGTCTCAAGCCCGTTCACCGCCGAATCCTGTTCGGGATGAACGAAATGGGCCTCGCGCCCAATCGTCCCACCCGGAAATGCGCCAAGATCGTCGGCGAAGTCCTCGGCAAATTCCACCCCCACGGCGACAGCTCGGTCTACGACTCCCTGGTCCGCATGGCGCAGCCCTTCAGCCTGCGCTACCCGCTCGTCGACGGCCAGGGGAACTTCGGCTCCGTGGACGGCGACCCGCCAGCAGCCTACCGGTACACCGAAGCCCGGCTCTCCAAGATCGCCACGTCGCTGCTGGACGACATCGATAAGGAAACTGTCGACTTCCGTCCCAATTTTGATGACAGTGAAATGGAGCCCGAGGTCCTCCCGACCCGGGTGCCCAACCTGCTCGTCAACGGCTCGTCGGGTATCGCGGTCGGCATGGCGACCAACATCCCGCCACACAACCTCGGCGAAATCATTGACGCCACGGTGCTGTTGATCCGCGAACCAGACACCCAGCTCGACCGGGTGATGGAAATCGTCAAGGGACCCGACTTCCCCACCGGCGGCATCATCCTCGGGCGCAACGGAATCTACGACGCGTTTCGGACCGGTCGCGGCAGCCTCCGCATCCGCGCCAAGGCCGAAATCCAGCCGATGGGCAAGGACCGCCAGCAGATCATCGTGAGCGAGATCCCCTACCAGGTCAACAAGTCCCGACTGATCGAGTACACCGCCGCCCTCGTCAACGAGAAGAAGATCGAAGGCATTTCCGAAATCCGCGACGAGAGCGACCGCGACGGCATGCGGATCGTCTACGAGCTCAAGCGTGGCGAGCAGGGCGAGGTCATCCTCAACAACCTCTACAAGAACACCCAGCTCCAAATCAGCTTCGGCATCATCAACCTGGCCATCGTCAACGGCCAGCCCCGCGAACTGAGCCTGATCCAGACGATCAAGTGCTTCATCGAGCACCGCGTCGACGTCGTCCGCCGCCGTACCGACTACGAACTCCGCAAGGCCCGCGAACGCGAGCACATCCTGCTCGGCTTCCGCCTGGCGCTCGACAACATCGACGAGGTCATCCGCATCATCCGGGCCGCCCGGTCGCCACGTGAAGCCCGCGAAAACCTCGTCACGGCCTCGACCGAATTTTACTTCAATCCGCTTTATCTCCGCGCCGCAGGCGGGGCCGAGCCGCTCAGCCGCCTCACAGACCGTCAGGCGCAGGCGATTATTGAACTCCAACTCCAACGCCTCACCGGCATGGAGCAAGAGAAGATCGCCAATGAATTGGCCGACATCCAGATCCGTATCTCGCGCTACTTGGAAATCCTGGGCTCTGAATCAGTGCTCCGCGAAGTGATCATCGGCGAGTTGATGGAGATCCGCAACTCTTACGCCGACGAGCGCCGCACCCAGATCATCGACGATCCGGGCGAGATCAGCATTGAGGATCTGGTGGCCGTGGAGGACATGGCGGTCACCGTTACCCACGCCGGATACCTGAAGCGCACCGCGGTCGACACGTACCGTCGGCAAACGCGCGGCGGCAAGGGCCGGATCGGCATGGGCACGCGCACGGAGGATTTCGTCGAGTACTTCCTCGTCGCCTCCACCCACGATTACCTGTTGGTCTTCACCAACAAGGGCCGCGTGTACTGGATCAAGATTTACGCCCTGCCCGATGCCGCAACCATTGGCAAGGGCAAGCATATTTCGAATCTGATCGACTTGCAGCCGGATGAAACCGTAAAGGCATTCCTCCCGGTCAAGTCCTTCAAGCCGGAGACGGAAACCTTCATCGTGATGGTGACCAAGCTCGGCGTAATCAAGAAGTGCGATCTCACGGAGTTCGATAATCCGTTGTCCCGCGGCATCATTGCCATCGGCGTGGATGACGGGGACGAACTGATCGCGGCACGGCTGACATCGGGCAAGGATATGATCGTGCTTGGCTCGTACGAAGGCCAGGCGATCCGGTTCGAGGAGTCCGGTGTCCGTGCCATGGGCCGTCCAGCCCGCGGCGTTCGCGGTATGGATCTGGCACCCAAGGATTACATCGTGGGCGCAGAAGTGTTCCCGAGCGAGGAAGGTCTGATCCTTTCGATCTCGGAGAACGGTTACGGCAAGCGCACCAAGCTCTCCGACTACCGGATGACCAACCGCGGCGTCAAGGGCGTGATCAATATGAAGACCACGCGCAAGACCGGCAACGTGGTGGCGATTCTTTCGGTGAAGGAGGATTCGGAACTCATGATTGTCACCAAGGAAGGCAAGATGATCCGGATCGATTCGAGCGAGATCCGACAGGCAGGGCGATCCACGCAGGGCGTTCGGCTGGTCCGGATGGACGATACCGACCAAGTGGCTGCGGCCTCGCTCATTCCAGAGACTGAGAAACCGGTGGATGACGGGCAGGGCGATCTGGTCCTGCAATAGAAAATACAGCAACAGAAAAAAGGGACCGGAGAAATCCGGTCCCTTTTCATTTGGTAAAGCAACAGAAAAGGGCACCGGAGTTTCCGGTGCCCTTCACTGTTTGTATTGCTGCGAGCCTTAGAACATCAGGCGGACGCCGAGACGGATTTCCCGAATACCCTGGTAGGAGGTCGGGAGATCATAGGAGGGTTGATACTTCGCGTTGCCGGGCAGGTTCGCCTTGCTGACGAAGTCCGAGAGCTTGTAGCCAGCGAAGAACTTCGACACCGGCAACTGGGCAGCGGTGATAGCACCGGTGCGGTTGATCTGCGTCTGGTAGTTCGTCGCCGCAGCCTGGTTGAACAGGTTCTGGGCGTTCGCTTCGAGTTTCACGGTGTAGCGCTCGGAAACCTTGATGGCGTGGCTGATCGTGAGATCGGTCTGGGTGAGAACCGGGGTGCGGCCCAAGTCGCCGCGGCCGTTTGGATAGGTCGGTGCGGACTGGTAAATGACGGTGGTGGACAACGGGGTACCGCTGTAGGCAATCTGGTTGAGGCCAAAGATGGTGTGGCCGGCACGAGTTGCCAAGTCATAGCTGGCGAAGATCTTCGCCGTATGCGGGCGGTCGGTTGCCAAACGGCCGTAAACGTTCTGCTGGCTGCCACTTGCGTCGAAGTAGTAGAACGGCAGATCGAAGGCGCGGTCGTTGTTGGGGTTGGAACGGCCATTCTCGTCGGAATTGGCGAGACCGGCGTAGTTGCCCCACAGGCGGCTGTAGGTATAGGAGGCGTTCAACATCAGGTTCTTCACGGCTTGGCCGCGCACCGAGAATTCCACACCGTCGTAGTCACGGGTGGCTTTCGGGACGAGGAACTCCTTGCCGTTGGGAGTCTTTTGGCCATAGACGCTCTTGGTGTCGCGAGTCAAACCGGAGCCGGGGTTGCCGATCAGATAGACTTCGTTGTCCTGGGAATCCAGCACGCCGATATCGTCGATCGAACGGATCAAGGTCTTCCGAGTGTAGCGGACACCAGCTACCAGCCGGGCAGCAACCTGGTGGTCGAGGCCGAGCGAGTATTCACGGATGCCGTACGGCTTGAGATTCGGGTCGTTGCCAAGGATGACACCGTTGGAGTCGATGTCGACAGTACGGTTGTCATAGTTGATGACTTCCTTGCCCAAGGCACCGGGGTTGGACTTGCCGAGGGAGTAAACATCCGGGTTGTCGAGCGAGTACACGTGGCTAACCCAGAACTGGCCGCCGAAGGAACCCTGCGCCAAGTTGAACTTCATCACGTCGTAGGTGGTGTTGAAGCTGCCGCTGACCTTCCAGCGACCGTCGCCCTTCACGTCCCATGCAGCGCCGAGACGGGGAGCGATCTTGTCGCCCCAACCGAAGGAAATCGGGTTCTGGATCTTGGTGCCATTCTGCACCTTCTTGTAAGGCGGCAGGAATTCGTTCTCGATGCGGACGCCCAAGTTGATCGTCAGCGTCTTGTACGGACGCCAGCCGTCCTGGAGGTAGAAACCCTGGTTGCGGCCGTTCACGTTTGAGTTCGAACGGACGCCGTCCTGCCAGATGTAGTAGCCGTAGGCACCGGTGAAGTTGGTGATGCTACCGCGGCTGAACTTGTCACCCCAATACACCTGGAAACGACCGTTGGTGTAGTCGGTGCTGATGTCTTCGGCTTGGCGGTTGATGGCGTAGCCGAACTTGAGCGAGTGCTGGCCCCACTTGTTGAACAAGTAGGAGCTGTCCAAATAGACATTGTGACGCGTGGTGATGTCCTTGCGGACGGCGAGCGTGCTCGAAACGTTCGAGAAGCCATTGGAGCCCTGGTCGACGGTCGGAACCGGCAGCGGAGAAGCGGAGCTGGCCGTGACGTAGCTGATGTAGGGAGCGCCGCTGATGCCGTAGTTGCTGGCCTTGTCGTTCAAATACTTGTAGCCGTAGCGGGCGCTGATCAGCCAGCGGGCGGACGGGGTGTAGGAGAAGGAGGCCGTGTAGGACTGCGCCGGGGCGTAGCCGCCAACAACAGACTGGTCGTTGGACGGGGGAGCAATCCGGACATCGGTGGTGGGCTGGCCGCCCTTGATGCGGTTCGGGCTCCACAGCCAGGAACTGAAGATCTGGATCTTCGATGTGGCAGCGTAGTCCACCTTGCCCATCGCGTAGTTGTTGATGGTTTCGCGGTTGTAGGTACGGGTACCCACGGTGCCGCCATATTGGTTGACGCGCTCGGAGCGGAAAAATTCAGGGGCCCAGCCGCCGAAGAAGAAAATCCGGTTCTTCAGGATCGGGCCGCCAAGAGTGATAACGGGATACACGGTGCGGTAGCCGTCCTTCTTGGGAGCAAAGAAGTCCAATGCGTCGGCATTGAGGGGCGAACCTTGGTAGAAGCCGCGGGGGCGGGAATTCAACTGGTTACTGGTGAAAGCCAGACCGGCTTCGCCATGGAAGTCGTTGGTGCCGCTGCGGGTGGAGAGGTTGACCACGCCGCCGGTGGCTCCGCCGAACTCGGCTTCGAACCCGGCGCTCTTCACCTGGACTTCGCGCAGGGACTCGAAAGGCACGTTGTGCACCGCGCGGAGCGAGCCGTTCAACGTGTCGGAAACTTCTACGCCGTCGATGATAAAGACGTTCTCGGAGCCGGAGGCACCGTCGACCGAGATGCCACCCACGCCCGCCGAACCCGACTTGGGTTCGAGGCGGACACCCGGAGCCAACAGCAGCATGCTGTTGAAGTTGTGGCTGTGGGGAAGGCCGTCGAAGGTTTCCTTGGTAATGCTGGTGGTGGTGCGGGCCGAGGTGACATCGAGCGAGATTGCCGATTCACTGACTTCGACCGTCTGCGAAACCGATCCCACCGTCAGACGGGGGCTGAAATCGACCTTGGAGCCGAGCGTAACCGACACGGCGTTCTGCTTCAGGGTGTTGAAGCCTGTCTTGGTCACGGTCACTGTATAGATGCCGATGGGCAAGCTCGGCAGGGTAAATAGTCCCTGATCGTTGCTGACCGTTTCGATCGGCCGAGGTGTGTTGGGACTTTCCGCAACAACCTTGGCGCCGCTGATGACTGCGCTCGTGGCGTCGAAAACGGTGCCGGAGATTTGTCCGGTGCTTTCCTGCGCGAATGCGGACACGGACGCGATGGCTGCGAGTACCAGCAGCCCACGCAGTCGTGCCGCGACTTGCGATGCTTTCGTTTTGTAATTCATGAACTCCCTCATTGAAATCGAGATTACCGACCGGGATATTGCTAGTCCCTGGTTGGGACCGCCTTGGATGGTCTTCGGTTGGCGACCATCCACTGACTCCCCCCTCGCCATACTGGGGCGAAATCCGCTCGGCCGGCACTTTGACCACATAAAACTACCGGAACAGGCAGATTAGGACTATAATACCAGAGCCGGTGG
>CAITMP010000781.1 GCA_903893525.1 uncultured Acidobacteriia bacterium
ACGGCACCTGGCGGTGTCTGGCAGAAGGATGCCAAGGCTGCTGATTTCCGGGCAATCATTCGATCCGCGACCGACCTCTTGGCAGCCAAATCGAAAGATCTGGATGTAGCGGTTTGGCTCACCGAAGCCTTGGTGCGCCAATATGGGTTGTCCGGTCTCAGCGAGGGCGTCCTCCTAATTGAAAAACTACTCGACAAATTCTGGGATGGCATTTACCCCATCCTAGACCCGGACGACGGCGACGAAGGCTTTCGAGCCAAGCCTATTGGCCGTTTAAATGTCGCATTTGTCGGGATCCTGCGCCAGACTCCCATCGCGAATAACGGCAAGACGATCTGGGAGTACAACACCTCCTGCGATGTCCCTTCGGAAGAGGATGCTGACAGGAGCAACGATCTTAGGACCAAGCGCGAAAAGGCCATCACCGAAGGCGCCATTGCGCCGGAGGAGTTCCGGCGGTCGATCACCGAGACATTCCGCTCATCGCCCGAATTCTACGATGAAATGGCGTCGGAAGTTGCCAGCGTAATCGAGGCGGTTGCAATCCTTCAGGGCACTTGCGACAGCAGATTTACGACATCCGACCGGCCCGTTCTGCAAAAGTTAGCCGACCAATTGCAAACGGTGCAGTTGGCTGTTTCGAGCATCCTTGCCCCCAAACCGCAGTCGGCAAAGCCAACACCCCCACCACAGGCCCCGGTGGTAGCCCGTGAGGCCGCTCCACGGGTGGAGCCTGAAAGTTCCACACCGAGTTGGACCGAAGCCCCTCGCGAGCCCGAGATCGAGGAGCAGACAGCGGATTCGCGACCGGCGGAACCCAGCGATGTTGTGGGCATCGCCGCCATGCTCCGCAGCGACGATGCCTCCAATCCCGTGCCATATATGTTGATGCGGAGTTGGCGGTTCGGTCCCATGATTGCAAAGGGTGGCAGCGTGGACGAGAGTTCTTTGGAGCCGCCCTCCACCGAATTGAAAATGGCGTTGCGGCGGGCATGGCTTGACAACAGCTGGTACGACGTTCTGGAGAATACAGAGCGCGCCATGGCCGAGAGTTGCGGTGGATGCTGGCTTGACCTGCAGCTGTATTCCCAGCGTGCATGCAAGGAATTGGGCTATGACGCGGCTGCGCAGTCCATAAGAGGTTTGACGGCGACATACCTGCAGGCTGTTCCCGATATCCAGTGCGCAGTCATGTTGGACGGTTCACCCACGGCAAGTCCCGACACGCTTTCATGGATACGGGCCGAGGTCCTGGCCGATCCACAGCGTGCCCGAAACGAGTCCTTGGAGGAAGTTCGCTCCGTTGAGGACGAAACTCCGTTCGAGGACAAGATCCCGGACGCGTTCGAGGTTGCCGTGAACGAATTCAACTCTGGTCGGTTCAGCGAGGCGTTTCGCATTCTGACGGAGGCCCAGCGAAGCGAGCAGACGGGACGGGGCCGGTTGCAGCGCAAGATCCAACTCGCAAAGATCTGTATGGAGGCTCAGCAGTACCGGATCGCGCTTCCCGTGCTCCAGGAAATCAACCGGACGATTGAGAGTCGGAACTTGGACCAGTGGGAGTCGCCCGAATTTGTTTCGGCACCGCTTGCAATGCTGTATTTGTGCTTGGAGCAGGGCGGGGAGGATGAGGAGGCCAGGCGGAAGATCTACGACAGGATTTGCGCCGCTGATCCTGTGAAGGCGCTGGAGCTGGTGCTGCGCTCATGATCGTATTCTCGGTTCTGAATCGGCTGGTGCGGTATCCGGAGGACCAGGCCGCTCCCCGTACGCCAGCGACCCGCGTGGGCAGGTGGCGCGATCCAGTCCTGACCCGTGCCGAGTTCGAAAGCTACAGGGCGGCGGTGCGCCAAGACCTGATGTGGCTTCTGAACACACGGCGCTGTTCAGATCCAGTGCCTTCTGATTTGCGGGAAGTGGAGCGCTCCGTCTATTGCTACGGTCTCCCGGATTTTTCCCAGATGAATCTGAATCCAGCCAAAAGCCAGATGCACCAGGACCGGCTGGCCGAAATTATCCGAACGACGATTGAGTTGTTCGAGCCCAGAATCATCGGCGTCAGCGTGACGGCAGTATTTGCGGGCTCCGCTGGACAAGGCACAGAAGGACACGATCTGAATTTTCGATTGTCCGGGCGGCTCCGGATGGACCCACATCCCGAGCCGGTAGCCTACGACACAACTCTGGACGTGTTGAGCGGCGAATATGCAGTGAGTATCCCGGGGGAGCAGGGTGGCTGAGACCGAATCCAGGTTCCAGTTGACCTCCGAGGCGGAAGATCTCGAGGGGCAGCGTCGCGCCCGTCGGCAGAACTTCCTCGGATACTACAACCGGGAACTATCGTATCTACGGCATCTGGGAGCAGAGTTCCGACGCAACCATGGCGAGGTGGCCTCGAGGCTCAAGCTGGAGGACGAAATCTGCGACGATCCGCATGTGGAAAGACTACTGGAGTCGTTCGCGTTTTTGGCTGCCCGAATCCACAACCGGATCGACGACGAGTTTCCAGAAATCACCGGGGCGCTTCTTGAGGAGTTGTACCCTGCCTTTACCCGGCCGGTCCCTTCGGTGTCACTAGTTGAATTCCAAACGGACCCGGAACGGGGCAAGCAAACGGCGGGGCGGAAAATTCCACGGGAAACCTCCCTGGAGTCCAATCCACCGGAAGGGTTTGTTTGCAAGGTCCGTACTTGCTACGACACGGAACTCTGGCCCGTGTTTGTCGAACAGGCGTCGTGCCGTCCGGGCAGCATCCTGCCGTCGGAACTTACGAGACTGCCTACCTCCGCAGTGATCGAACTGAAGTTATCGTGCAGTCCCGACCTGACGTTTTCGGCGCTCGGCCTGAACCACCTCCGCTTTTATCTCAACGGAGAGAACGATGTTGTCTATCCCCTGTACGAGCTGTTGCTCGGCCGTTGCCATACCGTGGTGGTCCATGACGGGGCCGGGCCGACCAGTCCGGCAGCGTTCAAGGCGACGGTAAAGGCTGCAGGCTTCGACGAGCGGGAGGGGTTGAGTTGGGATAAGCGCAACCGACGAACTTTTTCGGGCTACAACCTCTTGCAGGACTATTTTTCGTTCCCGCAGAAGTACCTGTTCGTAGATGTTGACTTTAGCGATTCCGGTGGCCTAAGCAAGTTGAATGGCTTGGGCCCGGCCCGCGAGATCAAAGTTCTATTTCTGATCGCGCCTTTCGAGCGATCCGAGTGGCGGCCGGTACTGGAGCAACGCGTTTCCGCGAAGACCTTCCGGCTCAACTGCACGCCGATCATCAACTTGTTTCCGGCGGTATCCGACCCCATCCCGCTGCGGACGAACGTTTATGAGCTGCCGGTGCCGATCGGTCCGCGGGCCGAGACTTATTCAATCGACGAGGTCTACGGTGCGACAGTGGGGGGCTCCACCCGCACACCGTTCGGACGTTACATCGACTGCGGCAACACGGATACTGGAACGGAGTATACGGGTTACTGGAATGCGGTTCGGAGGCCGAGCCGGCGCGAGGAGAACGTTTCGGAGATGTTTATCAGCCTCATCGACCGGACGGGCGAGAAACTGGATCCCAGGGTCGACACTCTTACTGCACGTGTCACTTGCACGAATCGCGATTGGCCGTTTCGGCTGCCGATGAACCAGCCCAACGGGGATTTCCACATGCAGCAATACCCGGAAATCCAAAAAATAGTCTGTCTACGGCCCCCCTCCAAGGGCTTTCCTGCCGCCGCCAGCCGCACCAGCATGTGGAGGCTGTTGTCCCAGTTGTCGCTCAACCATCTTTCGCTGATTGCGGACGGCCGCAACGCACTGCAGTGCCTCCTGAGGGTTCACAACCTTGCGGAACTGGAGTTTGGCGAGGAAAATATCAAGGCAATTCGTTCGCTGAAGAGCTGGCCGGATTTCGCGCGGGTTTCCTCCGATCACGGGATGGCATTTGTCCGGGGCCGCCGGGTTGAGATCGTGCTGGACGAAACCCGGTTTGCGACGAGCGGCGCGTTCCTGTTTGGAAGCGTATTGGAGCGGTTCCTCGGTCTCTATACCTCGCTGAACTCTTTCTCCCAACTCACTCTGATGTCGGCCAGCAGGGGTGAAAAGCCGATCCATACGTGGGCTCCGCGGGCGGGCAGCAAGGTGGTGGTCTAATGCCGGGCACCGGCAGGGATCCGGTTCTGGACGAACTGTTCGAGGAGCCGTGGCGATTCGAGTTTCCGCAAGCCATGCGGGTACTGCTCAGGAATAGCGAACACGGCGAGAAGGTTCGACCGGAGGACCGGCGGTACGACGATGCGCGCGAGCCGGTCCGAATCGGTGTCAACCAGTCGTTGGGATTTCCGGCCAGCGATATCCAATCCATTGATAAGGCGGCCGGCACGGGGCATGCGGGCACTGTGTCTGCAGCCGGGGACCGCGCGCGGATGAAGATCAACTTCCTGGGGTTGACGGGTCCGACGGGTGTTCTTCCGATTCCCTACACCGAATACCTGCTCGGTTCTTCGGACCCTACCGGGAAAATGAGGGCCCCGGTGGATCTGGTGGATTTCTTTGACATCTTCAACCATCGGATGGCAATGCTGTTTTACTACGCGTGGGAAAAGTACCGATTTCCGGTAATGCGGGAGCGGTGCGTGGAACCATCCGGGGACCAAGCTAGCTCGGGCGCAGTTCCAAGCCACGATTTTTTCGGCCAGATGCTTCTCAGCCTGGTGGGGCTGGGGACGGACTATCTGCAGGGCCGTCAAAGCACTCCCGACGCATTTTTCGCGAAATATGCCGGCTTGCTGGCGATCCAGCCACGGTCGGCGTGCGCACTCGAGGCCATCCTTGGCGACGACCTGCAGGTGCCGGTTGAGGTCAAGCAGTTTCAGGGCGGTTGGTATCCATTGGCGCAGAACAGCAAAACCTGTTTTTCGGACACTGAATCGGAGTCGGACCGCTTGGGGCATGGGGTGGTTGTCAGCGAGGAGTACTGGAGCCAGGAGTTCATGGTCCGGATCACCATCGGCCCGCTGGACTTGCCGAACTATCGGCGGTTCTTGCGGGGCGGATCGGGGTTGAAGCGTTTGGAGGAAATTTGCCGCTTCTATTCGAGGGATGAGGTTGTGTTTGAGCTCCAGCTCATCCTATTGAAGGACCAAGTTCCGGGTGCCAGGTTGTCGGCTGGTGCGACGGAAAATTCCGATGACTCGCAACTCGGCTGGACGACGTGGGCCCGCTCCGTCAACGAGGACAGGAATGACAGCATGTCGGTACCGTTCCTGCGCGACGTGGACGATGTGGTGATTCGGTTGACATAGAATTTTGTACTTAGGAAGAGAAACAGCATGATCAACGTCAGCTTGCAGAATCTGATTCAGCGTCTCAACGCAAAGACCCGGAACGCGCTCGAAGGCGCGGCGGGGTTGTGCCTGGCGCGGGCCCAATACGAAGTCGAACTGGAGCATTTCCTGCTGAAACTGCTCGACGACACGGACAATGACCTGCTGCGCATCTGCCGGTATTTCCAGGTGGATGCCTCCCGGTTGGGCTCCGATCTGACACGGAGCCTGGGCTACCTGAAGGCTGGAAACCAAGGTACGCCCAATCTGAGCGAGACCTTGGTGAAGGCGTTGGTTGACGGGTGGGCTTTCGGATCAATCGATTTCCGAGCGTCGCAAATTCGAACGGGTTTCGTGGTGCTGGCCGCAGCCCAGAACTCGGAAATGTTCAAGATGTTGGCGAAGATCTCGCCCGAATGGCGCGGGATGAATCCGGAGGAGTTGCACCTCAAGTTCGAGGACATCCTTGGCGGATCGCCTGAAACCTCGGGCTCGGGACCGAGCACGACCGGCGCTGCCACGGATGCGCCCGCCAAGGCAGGTGCCGACGGCACGCCGTTCCTTCAGCAATACACACAAAATCTCACCGATCAGGCGAAGAACGGGAAACTGGATCCCGTCTATGGGCGCGACCAGGAGGTCCGGCAGTTAATCGACATCCTGATGCGCCGTCGGCAAAACAACCCGATATTGACGGGCGAGGCCGGCGTGGGAAAAACGGCGGTTGTGGAGGGTTTCGCTCTCTGCATCGCGAACGGGGACGTGCCGGAGGAACTGCGCAATGTTGCGCTGCACAGCTTGGATCTGACGCTTCTACAGGCGGGCGCCGGTGTGAAGGGCGAGTTCGAGAACCGTTTGAAGGGCCTGATCGCCGAGGTGAAGTCCTCAACAACACCAATCATACTTTTCATCGACGAAGCCCATACGCTGATCGGTGCTGGCGGGGCGGCTGGCCAGAACGATGCTGCCAATATTTTGAAGCCCGCTTTGGCGCGCGGTGAATTGCGGACGATCGCAGCGACGACTTGGTCGGAATACAAGCGCTTTTTTGAACGCGACCCCGCTCTTACGCGGCGGTTCCAGGTTGTCAAGGTGGAGGAGCCGGACGAAACGCAGTGTCTGTTGATGCTGCGGGCAATCGCGCCTTCACTCGAAAAGCACCATGGAGTCCGTATTCTGGATGAGGGGTTGGCAGCGGCGGTCAAGCTGTCGAGCCGGTTCCTGACTGGTCGTCAACTTCCGGACAAGGCGGTAAGCGTTCTGGATACAGTTTGCGCGCGACTGAACATCGGGCAAAAAGCTATGCCTGGAGCCATCCAGGACTTGTACCGCAAGCTGGAGGATTTCGGGATCCAGGAGCGGATCCTGCTGCGCGAGTCCGCTACCGGCTCCGACCACGTGGCACGCCTCGATGCCATCCGCGCTGCAAGGGAGACCACCGCAGCTGATCTGGCCGGTCGTGAGGAACGTTGGAAAAAAGAACTGGAACTGGTTCGACAGGCGCGTGAACTGAGGGCTGGCTTGGAGGCTCTACCGGATGGCGATGCTGCCGGGGAAGCATCGCGGGCAAAGTTGGTCCAAGTTGGGGCCGAACTGGCCGCACTCCAAGGGGAGACTCCTTTGGTGCGCGTTGTTGCCGACGGGCAGATGGTGGGCGAAGTCATATCCGCATGGACTGGCATTCCCGCTGGCAAGATGATGCGGGACGACGTCCAGAACCTGCTGACGTTGGGAGATCAGCTGAAAGGTCGGGTCGTGGGTCAGGACCATGCGCTCGAGATGATCGCGCAGCGCGTGCAAACATCGGGTGCAAATTTGGAGGATCCCAATCGTCCGGTTGGTGTTTTCATGCTGGTGGGCCCCAGCGGCGTAGGAAAGACGGAGACGGCGCTGGCGCTGTCAGACCTGCTGTTCGGCGGTGAGAGGAATCTGATTACCATCAACATGTCGGAGTTCCAGGAATCGCACACCGTGTCGACTCTGAAGGGGGCGCCTCCAGGCTATGTCGGTTTTGGCGAAGGTGGCGTGCTGACCGAGGCGGTGCGCAAGCGGCCGTATTCCGTGGTTTTGTTGGACGAGGTGGAAAAAGCGCACCCCGACGTGTTGGAACTCTTCTACCAGGTCTTCGACAAGGGCGTGATGGAAGACGGGGAAGGCCGGGAGATCTATTTCCGCAACTGCATCATCCTGCTGACAAGCAACGCTGCCAGCGACCAGTTGATGAAGCTGTGCGACGATCCCGATACGACCCCATCGCCCACCGCGCTGGCGACAGCCATCCGTCCCGAGCTGGTGAAAATCTTCAAGCCAGCATTCCTTGGCCGAATGGTCGTTGTGCCCTACTTCCCGGTGCGTGACGAAGCACTCAAGCTGATCGTGCGGTTGAAGCTGAACAAGATTGTGAAACGGATGCGTGAGAACAATCGGGTGGCGCTCTCGTACGACGAGTCGGTTGTGGAGTCCATCGCGAGCCGGTGCACTGAGGTTGAGACAGGTGCGCGGAATGTTGATAACATCCTGACCAACACCGTGCTGCCGGAGATTTCGCGGTTGTTGTTGGGCCGGATGGCGGCGGGTGTTGAGGTGCGTTCGGTGTCGGTCGCCCCGGCGGCTGACGGCAGTCTGCAGTATACGCTGGGGTGAGGGCGGCCCTCGCCGGAAATCTGAGAAACCATGCCACAACCTTACACACAGGATGGACGTCCCATTCGGCTCGATACGCCATTGGAGGAGGATGTCTTGCTGCTGGAGGAGTTCAGCGGGGTCGAGACTGTCTCGCAGCAATACTCGTTTCATTTGCGGGCGGTCTCGACCAGCGGGTCCTTGGGCTTGGAAAATGAGCTGCTGCAAAAACCGGTGGTGGTTTCGCTCGTTCAGGCTGGCGGTGAGTCGCGCTATTTCCACGGCATAGTCAGCCGTGCGGTACAGTTGGAGCGCACCAAGGGCCTAACGACGTACCACATCGAGATCGTGCCGTGGACATGGTTCTTATCCTTGGTAACGGACTGCCGGATCTTTAAGAAGACATCCGTCAAAGACATCCTGACGCAGATATTTTCGGACCACGAGTTTCGTGACTACGAGTTTCATCTGGGGGGCACCTACAAGCGCGACTATTGCGTCCAGTACCGGGAGACCTGTCTGGACTTCATTTCGCGCCTGATGGAGGAGGAAGGAATTTTCTATTTCTTCAAACATGAGAAGGACAAGCATGTGCTCGTCGTCAGCGACGGGCAATCCATTTTCGCCCCGTGCCCGTTTCGTCCGGATGTTGAGTACGGGCTCTCAGCCGATTCGACCATTGACCGAGACGTGGTGAGAACAATTGCCGTGGAGCATTCGGTCCGCAGCCGCACGGTTTCGCTCGCAGACTACGATTTCCAGAAGCCCAAAGTGAATCTTGGTGTTCGTGCGACGGCGAGTCTGTATGATTTGTACGACTATCCCGGTCGTTACGAGACAAGGGAATTGGGCGAACAGTACGCAAAGGTCCAACTTGAGGAGCAGGAGGCGCAACGGCGGGTTTTGGCCGGAACCAGCAACTGCCGCCAGTTTGTGGCTGGGTACAAGTTCAACCTGCATGACATTACGGGGCAGTTGGCGGACGACTCTTTTGTTCTGTTGTCGGTCGCGCATTCCGCCAGCTCAACCAGTTACCGGTCCGATGGGGCGGAGCCGTTCATGTACGAGAATCACTTCCAGTCGATTCCAGCCATAGTTACGTACCGGCCACCCCGTTTGGTTCGAAGGCCGCGCGTCGAGGGAACCCAGACAGCCGTGGTGGTTGGCCCTGTCGGCGAAGATTTCAACGTTGTGGACAAGTACGGTCGGGTGGAGGTGAAGTTCTTCTGGGACAGGGAAGAGAAGAGTTCCTGCCCGGTGCGGGTTTCGCAGGCGTGGGCTGGGAAAAACTGGGGATCGATCCATCTGCCGCGTATCGGCCAAGAGGTGATCGTGGATTTCCTCGAAGGCAATCCCGACCGTCCCCTGATCATCGGTCGAGTCTACAATGCCGAACAGATGCCGCCATACGACCTGCCTAACGACCAGACCATCAGCGGTGTCAAGTCCCGGTCGTCAAAAGGAGGCGGCGCGGCCAACTACAACGAAATCATCTTTGAAGACCACAAGGACCATGAATTCATTCGGATCCATGCGGAGAAGGACCTTCACGAATTTGTCGAGAAGGACAGCTATGAATTCGTCGGACAGCACCGCCACTTGATGGTGGAGGGCTCCCAGACGGATAGCGTCACAGGGGACAAACACCAAACCGTGAGCGGCGAGCAGCGCGAGGAGGTGGCGGGCGACGTCTCGATCAAGATCGGCGGGAGCCATCATTCCAAGGTTGGCACGCTCTATAGTCTCGATTCCGGCCAGGAGATCCACCTGAAGGGTGGTATGAAGATTACCATCGAGGCGGGGATGCAGTTGTCGCTGGTAGGCGCTGGGGGGTTCATCGATATCGGTCCGGCAGGCGTCACCATTCAAGGCACAATGGTGAAGATCAACAGCGGCGGCGCGAAGGGGACAGGAACTGCCGCGGCACCAAAGGCCC
>CAITMP010000782.1 GCA_903893525.1 uncultured Acidobacteriia bacterium
GACGAGCTAAACCGGCAGTTGTTGGCGGACTGCACCGCCAGCCGAAGCCGCACCATCTTCGGCAGAAACATGACGATTGCCGAAGTGGCCTTGGAGAAGAACCCATCCCCCAGTTCTGGGTAGTGGGTCAGTTTGAATCTCCGAGCAACGCCACGATCTCTTCGACGCTCCAAACGTGATTCGCGATTCCAGCCTTGACGGCGGGAGTCGTCTTCAGCGTCTGGTGAACCTTGGCGTAGTTGTAGTACATGAAGTGAAGGGCGACGGCGGCGAAATGGTTTTCCAGCTTTTTCGAGAACGCATTTGTGAGCCGGGTGAAACGTCGCATGGACATCCGCATGGTGAGGTTCTGGCGTTCCACGAAGCTGGTGTTGACGTGGGCCGGATTCGGCGTTCCGCTGATTTCGTCCTTCTTGCAACCCAGGCAGTTCGCGGGGCTGTAGCGGCGCTGGCCTTCCGGGTTGGGGCCGTAGATCTTGATGAGCATGGCGTAGTCGATGTCGTGGCCGAATGCGGCGGATACAGCCGTCAGATACGCCTTGTGGCCATCGGTGGTCAACTGGACCCGGTTTGCTAGACGGCCCGCGAGATCTTCCATGAAGGTCCGGGCGGCGACGGCGTCACGTTGGCCCATCATCCAGCAGGGAATCAGTTTGGTGTCCGCGTCGATTGCGGTCCATGTCCAGACATCACCCGCGTATCCGCCGTCTTCGAAGTGGTGGGGCTGAACGTTCTTTTGCTTGGCCCCGACAAACGACCAGATTTCATCGCACTGGATGCGCTGGCAGTTCAGATTGCGCATGTGCTCGTCCATGAACTTCTGGCAAGCCGTTCCAAGGTCCACCAGGAGCTTGGCAACCGTGTTCTTGGCAACGCCCGTCATGCGGACCGTGGAACGGATCGAGTTGCCCTCAACTAGGCAACGGACGACTTGAACTCTGCGGGCGGCATCGAGACGATTCATATTGACCATTATACATAGCAGCGCGGTGTTTTACCAAGCATTCTGGTCATGTACGATTTCAACAAATTTTCAACCATTGACAAACTGAGTGCAAAAAGGGACACTTGACATGAGGACACGTGTTGTGGCATGACGAACCACAAATACGGCAGTCTCGGCCTTGGGAGGGGCGAGAACTCAGTGGACATCAACAGTAACGCATTCAGGATCGTACAGGCAGCTTCGAGCGAACGCCCGACTTCCAAGTCGGTAGAAGCGAAGCGCATTGCGGGCTCAATTGGTGGAATGGCTCGGGCCAAACGACTAGACCCTGCCAAGCGACGTGAGATTGCCATTCTCGCCAATGCTGCCCGGTGGGTCGAAAAGCAGGACGCAGCTTAAAGCAGGGCAGCGGCTGATAGTGGCCCGCGAAATTGTGATCTTTCCATTAGCGTCTTAAAGCATGGGTATGATCATGGCACTGATGCAGCTTCGCGGACCGGTCAGTCCTCCCCCAATTATATTTGCGCCCACACTGCCGGTGTATATCGACCAGTCAATCAAATACACAGATTACATCTCGCTTGTTCTTGCCGCCTTGGCTGTGATTCTTGCTGTCTTGCCGATCTTTCTAACAGTGGCTGGCTTGGTCGGCTACAACGCTATACTTAAAAAGGTAGAAGCTACAGCGTCTAAGGTAGCAAACGAGGTTGCTGGCAAGAAAGCGGACGAACATGGAGAGCGACTTTCAAAATTGCAGGAAGAAGTTTTGGCAAATCTCAAGATGGCCGTCACTCCCATCCCGGATGACAGTCATCAGACAGCAC
>CAITMP010000783.1 GCA_903893525.1 uncultured Acidobacteriia bacterium
GCCCCGCCGCCGCCGCCACCCCCACCGCCACCCCCACCGCCCCAAGCGGTAAAGGTGGTGAAGGTGGTGCGCCAGATGGTCATGAACCAGCTGGTGGCACCCAAAACTGTCCCCAAAGAAGTGAAAATGATCACTGAGGACGAGGCCCCCGCCATGACTGCGGGCGTAGTTGGTGGCGTTCCCGGCGGAGTTCCCGGTGGTACCGCGGGCGGCGTGCTCGGCGGAATCATTGGTGGTCTTCCGGCCGCGCCCCCGCCTCCCCCCCCACCGCCGCCGGCCGCAAAGCCGAAGCCGGTGGATTTGAAGCCGATCCGCGTCGGTGGTAACGTGCAGCAGGCAAACCTCATCCGTCAGCCCAAGCCCGTCTATCCTCCGCTCGCGAAGGCGGCACGCGTTCAGGGAACCGTGAAGTTCGAGGCCCAGATTGCCAAGGACGGCACGATCCAGAATTTGCACCTCATCAGCGGTCCTCCCCTGCTCGTTCAGGCGGCGATGGCAGCGGTGCAGCAGTGGCAGTACAGGCCGACGCTTCTCAACGGCGAAGCCGTGGAAGTGATCACGACCATCGACGTCAACTTCACCCTCAGCCAGTAATGGTTGGATGAAGAGCGTAACCTTGGTTCTAATAGCGATCGTCAGACAGTAATTCAATCAACTCGCAGGAGAAAAGACACATGTTTCTACAGATGCAGGTTTCAGCATTCATGCTGTTGCAAGAAGCCGGAGCTCCGGGTTGGGATATCCAGCACCTCTGGGCCCAAATGGGTTCGCTCGCAAAGGCCGTCGTGATCGTCATGTTCCTCATGTCCGCCTGGTCCATCGGCGTCATGATCGATCGTCTGATGGCGTTCAGCGCGGCCCGTACACAGAGCCGCGCATTCGCCCCGGCAGTTGCCGGTGCCCTTCGCGAAGGCAAGCTCGATGAAGCCATCAAGATCGCCGACCGCTTCAAGAAGAGCCACCTCGCAAAGGTCGTTGTTGCAGGTCTCCAGGAATTCCAAGCCCACCAAGGCAACTCGGAAATCTCGGGAGAAGAGATCGAAGCCTCCAAGCGCGCCTTGGAACGTGCCGAAGCCATTGTCCACGCTGAACTGAAGCGCGGCGTCAGTGCCCTCGCCACTATCGGTTCCACCGCCCCGTTCGTCGGTCTGTTCGGTACCGTAGCCGGTATCATCAACGCCTTCCAAACGATGGCTACCCAGAAGACCCCCGGCATCGGTGCCATCGCAGGCGGTATCTCGGAAGCTCTCGTCACCACTGCATTCGGTCTGTTCGTCGCCGTTCCCGCCGTCTGGATGTTCAACTACTTCACCGGCCGTGTGGATGCGTTCGACGTCGAGATGGGCAACTCCAGCTCGGAACTGGTCGACTACTTCCTGAAGCGCTCGCAAATGCGCGCTGGCCGTAAGTAGACTTTCTGTACCGTATGGTGGTTCGCCCGAGTTGATTGACGATTCCTGCGGTCGGCAATGTCGACCGCAGGATAATATCCAAACACTCAAGCTAGGGCCACCGTTACTGCAGCGATTCCGGAATTGGCAGGAGACACAACATGCAAAAGAAGACGGCTCCACCACCAGTAGCCGATATCAACGTGACCCCTATGGTCGACGTGATGCTTGTCGTGCTGATCATTTTCATGGTCATCACGCCCATGCTCTCGAAGTCCGTCCCGGTCGACAAGGCCCTCACCCGCAATCCAATCAACATGCCGGACGCGGATAAGGAAGATGCAATCATCGTCGCTATCACCCGCGACGGCCAGGTTTACCTGAGCCCCGGCCTGAACAAGGTCGATCCGGCCGAGTTGCCGGGTAAGGTGAAGGAACTCCTCACCGGGCGCCCCAGCAAATTGGTCTACATCAATGCGGATGCGCGTTCCAAGTACGAAAAGGTCGAGGAAGTGGTAGACAACCTCCGCGCTGGCAGTGTTGATGAAGTTGCGCTTTTGACTGAACAAGTAACAGACGGCCGCAAGATCCCTGTTGGCGGCGGTAAGTAGTTCCATCGCTGACAACGCTTTTTCAATTCGAGTTTCCGGCCCCGCCAGACGGGGAAAAATCTAAGGAGCAATTCATATGGCAATGGCAGTTGGCGGCGGCGGGGGCGTCAAGGGCGACATCAACATGACGCCCATGATCGATATTCTCCTCGTCCTGCTGATCATCTTTATGGCGATTTCGCCGGTTACGCCGCATGGTCTGGACGCCCTCGCGCCCCAGCCGCCACCTCCGAACCAGGCGCATCAGGAGTCCGACGACCGGACGGTGGTGATTGTAATCGACAAGCAATCGAATCTCAAGATCAACCAGGAAGAGGTTACTTGGGACAACTTGGAAAAGCGGCTCTTCGACATCTTCAAGGCGCGCGCCGAGAAGGTGGTTTTTGTCAAGGGTGATCCCGAACTGGAATTCCAGCCAGTGGCCCGCGCGATTGACATTGCGCACGCTGCGGGTGTGGACAAAGTGGGCCTCATGACTCCGAAAGTGGAGGCTGGCCAGTAATGTTCTCCCTGAATTTCAAAACCTCGCCACTGAAGACCGTTGCTGCTGTCGGAACTTTGGCGGCCACAATGCTGCTTGGTACCGGCTGCAACGCGCTTAGCAAGTTGAAGGCTCGCGACCACCTCAACCAAGGTGTCAATTCGTTCAAGTCGGGCAACTACACGGATGCCGCCGACAACTTCAAGCAGGCCATCGAGCTGGATCCGACATTTGACGTTGCTCGTCTGTACTTGGCGACCGCGTACGTCCAGCAGTATATCCCCGGCACGGAAACTCCGGAAAACAAGAAGTATGCTTCCGCTGCCATGGAAGAGTTCGGCAAGGTGCTCAAGACCGATCCCAAGAATCTCTTGGCGACCCAGTCGGTTGCCAACTTGTACTACCAGACGAAGGATTTTCCCAATGCCGTCGAGTGGAACAAGAAGGTGACGGAGATCAATCCCCAGGACAAGGCTGCCTTCTACACCTTGGGTGTGATCGCTTGGACCCAGTTCATCGGACCGGACCGCGAAGCCCGCAACGCGAGCAAGATGAAGCCGGAGGATCCCTGCCCCATTAAGGATGCCAAGGACCGCGCCGCGTTGAAGGAGAAATACTGGCAGTCGTTGACGGATGGCATCGATTTTGAAGACAAGGCTCTGAAGATCGATCCTGAGTACGAAAACGCTATGTCCTACAAGAATCTTCTGCTTCGCTATCGTGCCGACTTGGTGGACACCAAGGAAGCATGCTTGGCGGACGTGAAGCAAGCGGATGATCTGATGCAGAAAGCTTTGGAAACCACAAAGATGAAGGCTGAGAAAAAGGCCAAGGCTGGCGGGAACTAAAGCTTCCCTCCAAAATCCCTTACTAAAAGCGGACGGAAAGGCCTCGGTCTTTCCGTCCGTTTTTTCGTGGTCAACTATAAATATATGCGGTTCCTGTTCCAGTCGATACTTCGAAGCTCCTTAGCCCTCGCCCTACTGACTGTCCCGGTTGCTGCGCAAGAGGTTTCCCGTGTGGTGCGCGATATGTTCAACGTCGGGGTGCGCTTGTTTGAGGCGGAGCAGTACAGGGCGGCGGCCGAGTCGTTCCAAAAGGCCATTGACATGGCTCCGAACCTCTTTCAGGCCCGCGTCTATCTCGCGACCTCTTATGTTCAGTTGTTTGTCCCGGGTGACAATTCAGCGGGTAATCGGGAGGTCGCCAAGCAGGCCTTGGATGCCCTTGGAAATGTGCTTCAGAAGGATCCGAAGAACCTACCTGCCACCGATTCGATGGCCAGCATCTATCTGCAGATGCGGGACTTGCCCAAGGCCACTGACTGGGTACATAGGGTGCTGATGTTGAATCCAGGGAATAAAGCCGCTCTGACCACCATTGGCCTAATCGCATGGCTCGAGTTTACTGACAAGGACAGGGAGGCACGACAGACCCTTGATATGAAACAGGGGGACCCAGGTCCACTCCCCGACGATGAGCTTCGGGCCGAATTGAAGGCTCAGTATGGTGAAAAGCTTCAAGAGGGCATCGGTTCAGTCCAACAGGTTCTCTCCGATGATGCGACCTATGCGGACGCGATGGCTGCGATGGCACGGCTTCTCCGAGCCAAAGCCGACTTGGCCGACACGGATTCCGAATACCAGACAATCATGGCCGAAGCCGACGATTGGGCCCGCAAAGTGGGTGGGGCAGCGACGACGAAGCCCGGAAGCAAATAGGCGCACCCAGCTAGAGCTTGAAATTGCAAATTACCCCAACATCGTCGCAGAACCACAGGTAACCATCGTGCACGGTGACGCCGTGGATCAGGGGATCCCTTTCGGTCAACTGTATCTTCTCGAGAATGTCTCCTGTCTTTGCATCGTGCCTGAAGAGGGCACGCCAATTGGTGTCCGCGATCCAGAGGGTATCCCCTTCCCACCCAACACCATGAGCGCGGTTTCCTGGAAGCGGCCACATCGACTGGATGCGCCATGTCTTCGGGTCGACGACATAGGCACGCCGAGATGGCAAGCATGCGTAGTACAGCAGCCCGTCGCGGAACTCCATACCTTGCCCGCCCTCGCCCGAAAGGCCCGTCGCCGCGTCAACAGCCAGTTGACCGGGCGCAAGCCTGGGCCGCGCTGAGGGTGCGACTGCGGGGCGTAGTGGCGGAGCCAATGGGCTCCTCGCCGACGCCGGGTCCCCGGCATGCTGGAACGGCCTCCCCGCTCCAGGGCACCAATACCTGCCCAAAATCTTACCGTCCTTAGCACTGCAGGTAACGATCATGCTGTTGTGCGTATCGTTGATCCACATGACTCCAGAGGCATCGACGGTGATGCCGCTGGCACCCGCCAGGCCCGGCACCTGAAACTCACGGATCACCTTCCCGTCGGCGAAGTTCACCAGCGAGACAAAATTCTCCTTGCCTTGGTCCAGCACCCAGAGACCCTCCGGAGTTGCCTGCAGCCCATTGGGGGTTGGATGCGGCGATTTGTACGCGATCTCCACAGTCCTACTGCCGCGGGACCTGATCGCGGAGACATCAGCGGCGGCTCCGATGGCAGATCCGAGGCCAAATGCTCCCGCCGAAGCAATAAAGTGTCTGCGTCTCATGGAAGCACCATACGGGAAGTATATGCCACCCGGACGTTGTGGCGGTGGGCCCCGACCTGCTACTCTGAAACTGCCGACAAATGAACCATACAGGTCGTTTGGCCGCCGTCAGCAGGCTTCTGCTGTGCGTCGTGGCATGCGCTCCGTTCTGTTGCGCAGGAACCCTTCTCTCCGTCAGCGGGCCGGTAAACGCCGGCTATACCATTTCCAAGACTTTCGCTGCTGCCGAAATTACATTCTCGACAACCTCCTCGTACAACAATGTGCTGTTTTCCGGTGCCATGGACCAAGGACCGGCCTCCAACGGAAGGGCCTTTCTCGTGAATTTGGCGAACGGCGTGACCGTGGCATCCGGAAATTTCAGCGTGACAACTTCTGGGATTTCCAGCCAGCTGACCAATTTGCTGACCGTTCCCTCGATCAACGCTGGCTCGTACGCGTTGGAGATCTTCGCAGCCGGCTCCAATTTCAACTGGGAGGGAACGGGTACGCCTACGATCACCACTGCCTCCGGAATTACCATCCTGAAGGGGGGAATGGGTTCGATCAACGCAGGGACACCCACGGCATTCACCCCCACCGCACCCGCAGCAAGCTTTACGGTTGCCTTTTCAAATTTCCAGGTACAAATCACCGGGACACCCGAACCCGGAACTATCTGGCTATCTGCGGTCGGCACAGCGGCATTGTTGGCACTCGTGAATTGGAAGCAGCGACGAATGTTGTCCAGGCAATCATGACGATGCGATAGCATGCAGGACCGTGCCCCGACGGTCATTTCGATGTTTGGTGAAGGCAGGCTCTCCAATACTTGGGCGGCCGCATTGCGATCCCGTCGGGGCATTTGACATAGTGGTAACAGTCCACTAATGAAACGCAAACCGCAGTCTCCGCCGGCCGACTTGGGTGCCGCAGGAATTGTCTCCTCCGAAATTCTGGAAAATGCCAAGCGCTCAGTACTCAACGAGGGTCACAAGGCGACTGCCAAGTGCGTCGTCTGCTCTGCGGAAGCTACCCCTACTGCTGGGGAGCAGCTGTGCTGGGTATGCCGCCGCCTAAAAATTAGCGCATGGCGCGATGCGGACAACCAGCTGTCCAACCAGGAATAACCCACTCGGGCTAAAATAAAGGCAGGAGATCAGGACATGGCACAGGACAACGGTAGCAATCTCGGCTGGTTTGTGGCGGGCGCGGTTGTGGGCGCAGTGGCGGCCCTCCTCTATGCACCTCAATCAGGCCAGGACACACGGAAGTACATTGGCAAGTCGGCCTTGGAAGGGCGCGACGCCTTGGGTGAAAGCGGCAAGGAACTCATGGAGCGGGGCAAGGAATTGTACGAGCGAGGCAAGAGGATTTCGGAAGATGCCGGGGATCTCTTCGACCGCGGCAAGAAACTCGTTCAAGGCTAGTAGCTACAGTGCCCGCAAGTATCCAAATTGGCGACATCCGCGTCACCAGTGTGCGGGCTGGAACGTATTGGTGGGACGGCGGCTCATTCTTTGGCGTCGTCCCCAAGACCTTATGGTCCAAGACGCATCCAGCGGACGAGCGCAATCTGATTGAAGCGGGTTTCAACTGCTATATCGTCGAGACTGCGGAGCATCGGGTCCTAATCGACACCGGCGGTGGTGTCCGACACGATCAGCGTGCGCGCGAGCGCATGAAGACACCCAGTCCTCCCGATATTCGGGATGTGGTGGCCGCACACGGTTTCAACCCGGCGTCCATTGATACCGTAATCAACACGCACCTGCATTGGGACCACGCGGGCGGAAATACAGTGGATTCTCCGGGCGGCGTGCTGCCATCCTTCCCCAATGCCAACTACTACGCCCAGCGCGCCGAGTTGGAACACGGTCGCGAACAGCATCCGCGCGATGCCATCAGCTACCGGGCGGCAAATTACGAGCCATTGTTGGAATCCGGCCATCTCCACCTGCTGGATGGCGACTCGGAGATCGTACCGGGAATCAACGGACGGGTGTCCGTGGGGCACAACCGCACAATGATGGTCATCCAAGTGCGCTCGCAAGGACAAACTTGGTGCCAATTCTCGGACCTAGTCCAGTTCAGCATCAACGTCACGCCGACTTGGGTTTCGGGTTTTGACCTCTACCCGTTGGAGGCAATCGACACCAAAACCGCGCTCCTCAACCAAGCCGTGGAGGAACGTTGGTGGTGCAGCTTCGGGCACGATCCGGTGGCCGCATTCGCCAAGGTGGACAATGCCGGCGGTCGCTGGCGAACAACCAACGTGGTAATCTGAAAGCACCCCGATTTGAAGGGGACCATGAAGTTGCAATTGCAAAGTTAACCCAGATCGACGCGGCGCGGATTTCGCATCCGCTCCTAAAACGGGCTCCGAAGGGAGCCCGTTTTTCATTTCGGCCCCCCAGCTAGCTTGCTAGTACCTGACGATCCCGAACCACTTTCAGATACTGCGGGAATCGCCCCTCCAATATCGACTCCCGCATCTCCCGCATCGTTTGGATATAGAAATGAACGTTGTGGCGCGTCGCCAAAGACGAAAACAGAATTTCGCCGGCTTGGAACAAGTGCCGCAAATACGCCCTCGAGTGGGTCCGGCAGGTATAGCAGGAGCAATTCGGATCCAGCGGACCAGGGTCGTCCCGGTGTTTTGCATGCTTCATTACGACCTTGCCTTGCGATGTGAACAGCCAGCCATTGCGCGCATTCCGGGAAGGAAGCACGCAATCCATCATGTCAATTCCACGGGCCACATACTCCGGAAGTTCATCGGGCATCCCGACGCCCATCGCATATCTGGGACGATCCTGTGGTAACTGCGGTTCCGTAGCCTCCACCATCTCCAAGCTCAACGGTCGGGGTTCGCCCACCGACAGTCCCCCGACGGCGTAGCCATCGGCATCCAGCTCCAGCAACTGGTCGGCACACTGGTGCCGCAACTCCGGGAACATCGACCCCTGCACGATCGGAAAAAGCGCGTGCCGGGTAGGAGAAGAATCGATCACACTCCGGTAGTGCTCAAATCCGCGTCGAGCCCACCGGACCGTCCGTTCCATTGAGGCCCGTGCGGATTCACGCGTCACCGGGTAGGGCGGACATTCGTCCAAAACCATCATGATGTCGCTGCCTAGCGCCAACTGAACATCCACCGTGGATGCCGGAGTGAACTTGCATGTGTCGCCATTCAAATGCGATTGGAATGTGACGCCCGCCTCCGAGATCTTGCGGAGACCAGACAGGCTGAAGACCTGGAAACCGCCCGAATCGGTGAGAATCGCTCCGGGCCAGTTCATGAATTTGTGGAGACCTCCCAGCTTACGGATCAGCTCATGGCCTGGGCGCAAAAAGAGGTGGTAGGTATTGCCCAGGATGATTGGGGCATGGATATCCTCACGCAAGTCGCGCTGTGACAGGCCCTTAACGGTTCCCTGGGTGCCTACAGGCATGAAGACCGGGGTGGGAATATCCCCGTGTTCGGTGTGGATGATGCCGGCGCGTGCCCGTGTTACCGGGCACTGCGCCTGCAGCTCGAAAGTGATCTGACGCAATTCTGATTGTATTCCGCAGATCCCAATATGCGCTACTTGGTTACTTGGACGGACACCGCGACCTTTTGGCCATCCGGGTTGGTGATGATCAGCAGGCCGGTCGCCACCGTGGTCGGGGTGATCGTAACTGCAATCTGACTAGCGCTTGTGAACACAAGGCCCGTAGGCGCATTTTTGGCTGAGGTAAATGAAGCGGTAAACCCCTTTTGGAAGTTCGACCCCTTTACAGTCATCACCGTGGCGACATTGACCTTGGCCGACGTGGGCGAAACCGATGAGATGGTCGGAGCGGGGGCAAGGGCCGCGCCCGTCAACGTTACCGTCTGTGGAGAAGGCACTGCATTGTCCACGATGTTGATTGTCGCAACTTTGGACGTCGCAACACTCACCGGCTTGAATGAAACGGAGATCGTACAAGTCGCATTGATGGCCAGCGTCGTACCGCAGTTATTCGTCTGCGAAAATTCGGACGAATTCGCACCGCCAACGGACGCCGCAATTCCGGTCAGAACCGCAGTGCCCGTATTGCTCAGCATCACGCTGCGCGTGGTTGTGGTTCCGGTATTTGCCGTGCCAAACGCGATGGACGCGGCGCTCAGGACTGCTTTTGGTGCCGTTGGAACCGCCACACCGGTGCCCGACAGCGGCACGGTCTGCGTCGGAGTGGTGGCGTTGTCGGAGATAGTGATCGCCGCCGTCCGCGCTCCGGCGGCCGCAGGCTTGAAGACCACCACAATATTGCAGGCAGTATTGACAGGCATGGCGGCCGAGCAGTTATTGGTTTGGCTGAAATCACCCGGACTCGCACCAGTAATCGCGATGCTGGTGATCTTGAGCGCGGCCGTTCCCTTGTTGGACAGGACCACCGTTTGCGCCGAACTTGCCGATGCTACGTTCTGGTTCCCAAATGCAAGGGCGACAGGGGCGAGTGTAACCGACGCGCTGCCCACCGTCATGGATACAGCGGCGGAGGAGCTCGCTTGGAAATTTACGTCACCCCCATAGTTGGCGGTGATCGTGTAGGCTCCCGCCGGTGGAACCAGGCTTCCGGTGGCCGTGCCGTTCGACAAAGTGTAGGTCGCCAGCGTCGCGTTGGCCGCGCTGGAGACCAGCGTGACTGCGCCCGTCGGAGTGCCCCCGCCGCTAGCGGGCTTGACCGCCACCGACACTGTGGCAGCCGTTCCGGGCGATAGGCTGGTCGGAGTAATCGAAAGCGTTGTCGTAGATCCCGTGCAGGCGGCGGCCGGCGTCTTGAAGGTTCCATTGGACGAATACCAACCGTTCACGCCGGTAGAGGGTGTATCCCTGTAGAACCAACTCTTGAACGCCATTTCCTGGACATGGTAGGTGTAAGCGTTTGACATGGTGATCGTCTGCACGGTCCCGCTCAACGGATCGCCAACTTCAAGATTGCCTTGGCAGCCCGAGACTTGGCCGGTGTGTCCCCACGCTGGCGTCGGATTGTTACCGGTGGGGTCGTCCATCCACTCGCCCACCTCATGCGACAGTGTTGCCACATCCTTATTTCCACTACCGAAATCTCCGGAGGTGTCAAACTCCGACACGCCGTACGTCTGCACCGCGCCCCCAAAGCTCGAACTGTTGAAGGCCGAATGGTACCCCAAAATGCAGCAGTTGGTAACCTTCGTGTCGTACATCACCACGTTGTACAGGAGAAAAACAGGGAAGGTGCCAGGTGTCACCGTGGCAGTCAATTGCGGGAACTGCGTGGCGAGCAGGCTGTCAAAATAGTTGATATCCATCTCGCCCAAACGCCCGCAAACCGCTGCAACCGTGCGGCCGCTTGCGGCGGGTACGGTGATTTTGATGGCCGGTTGGAGTGTCGGCGCAAGCAGAACGTGGTAGTTGGAATTGGCCGAGACCGTCTTCCAGAAGCTTGCGCGCTGGAAGAAATCCACATATTGCGTGGTCCCGACATTGGTCCCACCGACCGTGTACGGGGAATTCCCAAAGATTGGAGACGCCAGCAGGAGGTTTGTCGGCGCTTGTGCCGAGCATGCCCCTGCAACCGTTGGATCAAAAGTGTTGTTGTCGCTGGCGAAGGTCACCACAACCGGAATAATCGGTGTTGGGATGGTCGTCGTTGTGTTGGTGGTGTTGGGATCCGTCCCGACCATCTGAAACGAGTAGTTGCCATCCTTGGCCTGCCACATGGGAACCGTAGCGGCGGCGCTCACGGCATGGGCATGTATGCCGCCCTCGGACTGCTGCAAGGGACGACTGACGTGGAGAATGCGGTGGCGCGACGCGGATTCCGCGGCGTCCGAACTATGGGAAGCGGGCGAGGGATCCGTGACCCGAATTTGCGCCAGAGCTGAAGATACGGTCAGCGAAAGTGCCGCGACCAAAGCGACAGGCGAAACGAATTTGATGAACTGCAAAATGGCCTCCAATGGATACAGGCTGTACTAGTACCGCTCTGTATCCATTATGTGCCATTTTGGAACACGCGTGTTTCAAATCGGGATTCGGAAATTTTCGTACTACTATTGTCGAGGCGGTGCAATGGCCTTCCATCGCCCCACTAGACGCCCGGCTACTTACCGGTACCCGACAACGAAACGGACTGGGGCGAGCCGGTTGCGCTATCGGCAATGCTCAACGTCGCGCTCCTGGAACCCTTGGCCGTGGGTTTGAACGTCACCGAAAACGCGCAATTTGCTCCGGCCGCCAGTGTCGCGCCGCAGGTGGTCGTCTTCGAAAAATCCCCAGGGTAGGAACCCGCCAGTGTCGAAGACGTGATCGACAGGGACGCATTTCCCGTGTTGGTCAACGTGACCGTCAACCCAGCCGATGACGTACCCACGGTGGTGGACGGAAAACTCAGAGACGCCGGCGAGAGACTCACCACGGCTGTGGGTGGAATCGCCCCGGTGCCCGACAACGACACTGTCTGCGGAGAGCCGGTAGCGTTATCCGCGATGCTGATTGAGGCGTTTCGCGTTCCCGATGCCGTGGGCTTGAAGGTCACCGTAATCGTGCAGCTCGCCGCCGCCGCCACCGACGTGCCGCACGCATTCGTCTGGGTGTAATCCGCCGAATTGGTACCGGTCACCGAAACTGCGATACCGGTAAGCGGCGCGGTGCCCGAATTCGTCAACGTCACTGCTTGAACTGCGGAGGCCGATCCCACCGTTGTGCTGGCGAAAGTCAGAGACGCCGGACTGAGAGAAACCATGGGTGCAGAGGCGGCGACGGCCGTACCCGTGACTGGAATCGTCTGGGGAGAACCAGTGGCATTGTCGGTAATGGTCAGCGACGAGGAGCGGGCTCCGGAAGCGGACGGCTTGAATATAACCGAAATCGTGCAGGACCCACCAACCGCCAAGTTTGAGCCGCAGTTGTTGGACTGGCTAAAGTCCGCAGGGCTGCCACCGGTGAAGGCGACCGAGGAGAATGTAGCCGGCGCCGTGCCGCCATTCTTTACCGCCACCGTCTGCGCTGCGGATGCAACGCCCACGCTGGTGGACGCAAAGGTCAGGGAAATGGGGCTCAGCGTCAGGGATGCCGAACCGACCTTCACTGCAACCGCCGTGGAGGAACTGGCCGCAAAATTGGCGTCGCCGGAGTAGTTCGCGCTCAGGTTGTAGTTGCCTGCGGGAATCGCGACCGTCGAAGAACCGCTGCCGCTGGCGAGGGTGTAGGTGGCAAGCGTCGTGCCATTCAGGCTTGAGACGACCGTTGCGGTGCCCGTCGGAGTGCCGCTGTAACCTGCGGCAGCCGCCACCTTCACTGTGAGCGTGGTGGATGCGCCCGCCGACAAAGTTGTTGGATTCACGGTGAGGGAAGTGGTGGAAGCCTCGCAGGGCGTCGAGGGAGTCGTGAAGGTGCCGTTCGAGGAATACCAGCCGTTGACGCCGCTCGACGGCTTGTTCCGGTAGAACCAGCTCTTGAAAGCCATTTCCTGCAAGTGGTAGGTGTAGGCGTTTGAACCTGTTACGGTGATGCCGGTGCCACTGAGTGGGTCGCCCACCTCCAAATTGTTCTGGCATCCGGTCTGTTGGCCGATGTGGCCCCAGTAGGGGGTCGGGTTGTTGCCCGTCGGGTCGTCCATCCACTCCGAAATCTCGTGGGAGAGCGTCGCGACGTCCGAATAGCTAGCCCCGAAGGAACCCGAAGTCTCGAAATCGGCAACACCGTAGGTCTGAACAGCGCCGCCAAAACTTCCATTGTTGTTGTTGAACGCCGAGTGGTAGCCAAGGATGCAGCAGCTCGAAGATGTGCCCTGGTACATTACCACGTTGGAGAGCAGCAGAATCGGGAACTGCGAGGGAAGGACGCCCATGGTGGAAAGTTGCGTAAAAACCGTACCCTGGACTTGGGGGTCGAACCAGTTGATGTCCATTTCGCCCATCTTTCCGCAAGGTGCGGCAACGGTCACACCGCTGGAGGCGGGAACATTCAGGGTGATCGCCGCAGTCGTCGACGGCGACAGCAGCACGTGGTAGCTCGGGTTCAGAGCACCGGTTGCGCCGATAGTGGACCAGAAACTGGCACGCTGGAAGAAGTCCGGGTATTGGGTGGTGCCGACATTCGTTCCACCGACAGTCCACGGTGAATTCACAAAAATCGGAGACGAGAGCAGCAACGAAGACGGACTGCTTGCGGAACAGGCGCTCTTTGCCGTGGGGTCGAAGATGGTGCCGTCGGAAAACTTGAGAACAATGGGAACGATGGGGGACGCAATGGTGGTGCTGGGAGCCGCTTGGGCCACCAACGGACTATTGCCAACCATTTGATAGCCATAAGTGCCGTCGGTGGCCTGCCAGAACGGAATCGTCGCCGCCACGGCATTCGACCGGATGGGGGAAGGCTGAAGCGGCATCCGCACGTAGCGTGGCTGGCGGTTCATACCCACCGGGACCGGGTCGTGGGACGACTTCCGGGTTTGGGCGAAGCCCGGTACCGGCATCAGAATTGTGCAGAACACAGCTGCGGCAAACAGCATTGCCGTCTTCGGTTGGATAGCGTGGACTTTGGTCACCACTACCAGTGTGGGGGTAGGTGGCCTTTGTTTCAAATCCAGTAGTACCGGTACTCCATTGAGGGCGAATTACCAGGCGCTGCGACCACCATCCACCATCAAATTAGCCGCCGTAATGAAGCTTGCCTCGCTGGATGCGAAGAACAGGATCGCGTTGGCCACTTCGTGGGCCTCGCCGACACGCTTCATCATGTGCTCCTCAGCAGCGGATACCGTCCATTCCTCGCGGGTCAGGCCCATCCGAATCCATTCACGCTCTGTCGCGGTAGTGATAACACAGCCGGGGCTCACGGAATTCACACGGATATTGAAGGGAGCCAAATCCAAAGCCATGCAGCGGGTCATTGTCAGGATGGCACCTTTGCTGGAGTTGTAGGTCGCGAAGTTGTGCTGCGCCAGCACACCACTCGTGGATGCCAC
>CAITMP010000784.1 GCA_903893525.1 uncultured Acidobacteriia bacterium
CGGCGCGCCAGCGGCCCCCACTTGCTTGGAATGCCCCCCTATATCCGCAAAGCCCCAAAACCCGTATCCACCGCCCGCCGCACCATCTCCCGGTCATACATCGCCCCCTCGGTCTCCGTGAACTCGCACAAATACTCCTGCGGAAACCGCACCGGGCCCAGCACATCCCGTTCCTCCTCCAAAAACTTCTGGTCCAGATGCGCGCTCTCGGTCGCCGGACCCAGCACCCGGTGCCACCGGTCCCCGCCATACGCCCACGTCCGGTAGAAGAACCCCTGCCGCCCGTTCGGCGTCGACATCATCCACAAATCCCCCTTCGTCGCCGCCAGCATCGGCCGCAGAGCCTCGTACATCCGGTCGTCCACATACCCCGCCTCGTCGATCAACACCAGCGCCGCCGCATACCCCCGGATCGTCGACGGCCTGCCCGGCAGCGCAATAATCCGCGACCGGTTGGGGAACACCAGCGAATCCCGGTTCTTCCCGTCACCCCGCACCCGTATCCCCGCCCGCTCCGCCATCTCACGGGCTTTTTCCACCAGCTCCGCCGACTGCCTCCGCGACGGCGCCGCCACCAGCACCACGCACCGCGGTTTCGCCATCGCCCGCCGCACCGCCATCGCCGCCCCCACCGTCGACTTCCCCCACTGCCGCGAGCAATTCAGAATCCCCCTCTTCGACTCCGACCGCAGCACCTCCGCCTGCCGCTCGTCCGCCTTGAATCCCAGCCGCACCCGCGCAAACTCGGCCCCGTCCATCCCCCGCGCGTCCGCCGGACGCACCGAGCCCGCAACCTTCACCCGCGCCGACATCGTCGCCGGCTCCCCGGTATGTATGTATGGCCAACTCATCCCGCCAAACAAATACCACCCCGCCCGGTCCATCCCGCACCCCCAAATCCCCAACCCCAACAAAACAAGCCAAATAAACTTGAAAATTCCCGTGACCGCCTTCCCAGCGTACAAATACGACGTAGGGCAGGCATTCTTACGGCAGCCTTTCCAGGCTGCCATAACCACACTCCCCGCAGCCCCAGCGCCGCGTTCCCCAAAAGTCTAAAATGAAAGCACGTTCCTTCCAGCGCAAAGCAAAAAATCCGCAATGCCATCCCTCAACCTATGAAAAATATCGCTGGCATCCTGCGCTTGGCCGCAACCGACCTCAGCAACCACCTCGGCTGCCGCCACCTCACCAACCTCAACCTCGCGACCGCCACCCGTCTCCGCCCCGCCCCCGCATGGCGTTCCCCCGACGCCGCCGTCCTCCAACAACGCGGTCAGGAGCACGAGGACAGCTACCTCCGCCACCTCGCGCTCGCCGGGCACAACGTTCTCGACCTCCGTGAGCTTGGTGGTGGAGCCCTCGGCGCCACTGGCGAAAATGAATTGGATTCCCTCCGACGCACTCTCGCCGCCATGGCACAAGGTGTCGATTGCATCGCCCAGGCTACCCTCGCCCACCAACATTGGTTCGGCCGCGCCGACCTCCTCCGCCGCGTCGCCACCCCCTCCGCCCTCGGCCCGTGGTCCTATGAGGTTTACGA
>CAITMP010000785.1 GCA_903893525.1 uncultured Acidobacteriia bacterium
CGCTTGGTCACGGCAATATTTGCCAGATACTGTGCCGTTCCCAAATTTGCCGCTCCTGTGTTGCCATACGCCGCTGTGGCTTGGTTGGGGCTGGCACCGGTGGCGGAGTTGCTGGCCGAGGGCGCATCGCCGGAACGGGTGCTGAATGTTCCGATGGGTGCGATTGGTGACCTCATCAGCCTGTCCAGCGAATTCATGCGGCGCTGCGGCGTTTGCACAGACACCTGGTAGTTGATGCCCGTGGCCCAGTTCAGCCACTGCGTCGGAGCGATCTGGCCGCTGCCCGAGAGGGAAATCAGCAGGCTGTTGGAAACGTCGCGCTGGGTCAGACCCACTTGGCCAGCCTTTTCGCGGTCGACATCGACTTGGATTTCGGGGTAGTCCATCACTTGGTGGATGTGGACATCGGCGGCACCCGGAATCCGGGCGATCCTCTTTTCCATCTGCTTGGCCAGCGCATAGCCGGTCTGCATGTTGCGACCGCCGATTTGCAGGTCGATTGGTGCCGGCAGGCCAAAGTTCAGAATCTGGCTGGTGATGTTCGCTGCTTCGAAGAAGAAGGTGACGTCGGGGAAGGATTCCACCAGGTGCTTCCGCAGTTTCGTTGTGTAATCCGCCGTGCCGGTCTTGCGTTCGGGCTTGAGGGATATCAGGATGTCGCCGTCGCCCGGTCCGATCGTCGGGTTGTCGCCGAAAGCCAGGTTGTAGCCGCCGGCGGGTAGTCCGGTATTGTCGATGATCGTTTCCAGTTCCGTGGGCGGGATGACCTTGCGGATTTCGCGCTCGATGCGGGCGAAGTACAACTCGGTCTCCTCCAACCGGGTGCCGGGAGGGGTGCGCGCGTGGAGGCGCAGCTGGCCGGAATCAACGGTCGGGAAGAAGTCGCGCCCAATGAACCCGACTAGTCCGAGGGAGCCGAACGAAAACACCATGAAGCCGGTGAGCACGAGCTTGGAATGGTCCAGGGACCAGTCGAGCAGTGACGTGTAGAACGCCCGCAAGCGCTCGAACTGGTTGTTGAACGCGTAGTGCATGGCCCAGATCAGGCCCTTGCCGCCGGCCGATTCCCCGTGCGCGCCTTGGATATAGAGCTTCATTTCAGACCGGAGCATGTAGTGCGCCATGTTGGGCACAATCGTCCGCGAAAGAAAATAGGACGCGAGCATGGCGAAAACCACGGCCATCGCCAGCGGTGTGAATAGGAACCGGGCGGCCCCGGTGAGGAGCAGAACCGGCACGAACACGATGCAAATGCAAAGGGTGGAGATGAATGCCGGCGCGGCAATCTGTTCGGCACCGTCCAGGATCGCTCGCACCAACGGCTTCTTCATCGCCATGTTGCGGTGGATGTTTTCGATTTCCACGGTCGCGTCGTCCACCAGGATGCCGACTGCCAAGGCCAAGCCGCCCAGCGTCATCACGTTGATCGTTTGTCCCGCGAGGCTCATGCAGATGATGGACACCAGGATCGAAAGCGGGATCGAGATGCAGACGATCACCGTGCTCCGCCAGCTGCCGAGGAACATCAGGATCATGAAGCCCGTCAGTGCGGCGGCGATGATCGCTTCGCGCACAACGCCTTCGATGGAGGCACGGACGAAAATGGATTGATCGGCCAGGAGCCGCACTTCCAGTTCGGGCGGAAGGCCCGCCACAATTTTCGGCAGGGCCTTTTTCACCCCGTTCACGATGTCGATGGTGGACGCGCGCCCATTCCGGAGAATCGTCATCAACGCGCCGCGAGTGCCATTGACGCGCACCATGCTGGTCTGGACACCCGAGCCGTCGTGCACGTTGGCCACGTCCCGCATGTAAACCACGGCACCGTTCACCATCTTTACGGGAAGGCGGTTCAGGTCTTCCAGGATGCGCGGGCTGCTGTTCATCC
>CAITMP010000786.1 GCA_903893525.1 uncultured Acidobacteriia bacterium
CTGGGCGTACAATCCTTCAACCAACATCTGGACCCAATGTCCCCCGCTGCCATTTGCGCGTCGTGCCGGGTCGGCTGTGTCGGTAGGGAAGGAAATCCTGTTCCTTGGCGGCTACACGGATGGCTTCTCGGCCGAAATCCACATGTATGACCCGGCTACCGGCACCAGCTCTTCAGCCGGAAACTTGCCCCATCCCCTCGCCGACTCCCGTTTTGTCCGCATTGGCGCCCGATGCATCGGGGTTGGCGGCGAAACCGGGGTCAAGATCCGAGCCCCTTGGACGCTGGAAACCAAACTACCGAAGGAGCGGGGATGAAGGGTTTTTCCACACTCGACTACATCGCGGTCCTCGCGTATCTAATCGCGATTGCAGCATTCGGCAGTTCCTTTTACCGCCGGAACACGACGGCCCGTGAGTATTTCCTTGGCGGTCGCACCATGTCGTGGATTCCGGCGGGTATATCGATCATCGCCGCCGACCTCAGCGCCATCTCCGTGATGGGGGCGCCCGCCTGGAGCTACAAGAACAATCTGGAATTGGTCTGGGTTTCCGCGGGCTACCCGCTCGTCGCCCCGTTGGTGATCCTTGTTTTTGTGCCGTTCTACTCGCGGCTGAACCTTTACACCGCCTATGAGTACCTCGAACGCCGTTTCGGCCTCGGCGTCCGCCTACTCACCAGCGCTCTTTTCCAGGCACTTCGGAGCTGGCACGTTGCGGTCGCGGTCTACGGCCCCGCGCTGGTGATCCATATGGTCACCGATCTTCCGGTCTGGACCTGCGTTCTCATCATGGGCCTCTTCACGACCGGCTATACAACACTTGGCGGCATCAAGGCCGTCATCTGGACCGACGTCATCCAATTCGTCACGGTCACCACCGGCATTCTGCTGATCTTTTACACCGCCGTCAGGGAGATTCCGGGCGGACTCCCGCACATGTGGACCGTCGCGCACGCCGCGGGCAAACTGAGCTTGGTCAACACCTCCATGGACCCCTCGAAGCTGACCACCATCTGGTCCTGCATCATCGGCGGGATGATCCTGTCTCTAGCCCCCCTCACCACAGACCAGGCGATCCTCCAGCGGCTGTTCACAACGAAATCGGTAAAGGATTGCCGCCAGTCTGTGATTCTGCAGAGCATTCTGATCATGCCGATTACGTTGCTGCTCTATTCGGTGGGCGTGGCGTTATGGGTCTTTTACAGCGCGCACCCCGAAAAGCTCCAGGGCCTGCCGGCGAACAACGCGATTCTTCCGCTCTTCGCGATGACGGAATTGCCACGAGGGGTTTCCGGTCTGGTGATTGCCGCAATCTTCGCGGCGTCGATGGCCGTGATGTCCGCCGGCATCAATTCGCTCACCACCGCGACCACCGTGGATTTCTACCAGCGCGTGTTCCGCCCCAACGAGACTCCCGAGAAATACGCCAAGGTGGGGCGCATCGGTACCCTCGCCTGGGGCTGCGCCGTCACATTGCTCGCCCTGTTCGCCGAGCGTGCTGGCGATCTTGCGACCGCCTATACCCGGGTGAGCAGCGTGATTTCCGGTCCAATGCTCGGGATCTTCCTCCTCGGCACGATGACCAAACGCGCCACGTCCAAGGGCGTGATTGCCGGTGCCGTCGCCGGAATGTGCGGGATTGTTACTGTGATAGCGGCCACGAACTGGAGCTTCTTCTACCTGGGCATGATCGGGACCGTGACAACCGTCTGCTGCGGATACGCCGCCAGCCTCTTTACCCCGGAACCCGCCCGGTCGCAGATTGACGGACTGGTGGTCGGGGAAACCGGCTCACGCACCTAAAACACAATCTTCGCCGCAATCTGCCATCGGTGACTTGCTGAAGTAGTGGAACCGGGGGCGGTTAGGGCCCCCCCTCACCTAGCCGGATGGCATTTCGGCTCGGAATCCCTGTCGCAAACCCAGCGCGTTGATTTGGTGACGATTCGACCGCCTTCAGCCCAGCACGAGGGCGGAACCGTACTGCAGAGGAGTAGTGTCCACTCGCCCGGAACGGATGGAGAGAGGACGTATTTTCCCGAATCATCGATCACGCCCCGCAGGTTTCCAACCAGGACCTTGGTGGAACTGGGGGGATCCGGGCGGAACAGTCCCCAGAATTGGTCCCTTGACATGTAGCCCACTGGCTTTGACGGCTCGAATCCATAGCCGTAGTTGGCCCAGTAGTTGTCCACGGCGTCAAACTGAAACGGGATCGCCACATTGCCGGAACGGTTGATAAATCCCCACTTCAACCCGGCCTTCACGGGGGCAAGCGGTCGACCGCTGCCAACGTCTTTGAACTCTTGGGCGTCTTCGTACTGAAACGGAATGATTGTCTCGCCCGACCGAACCGAGATGTATCCCCATCTACCAAAACGCTTTGCGGCGATCAGCCCCATGCCGGGTTTACCCAGATCGTCGTAGATCGGGGCAATCAAGGGACTCAGATTTGAGTCGAGGTAACCCGTTTTCCCGTTCTTAACGACCACGGCCAAGGTCCCATCGGGGTTGCAGTTTACGTATTCATACTCCGGGGCAAGCATCCGCTCGCCCTTGGGGGTCTGGCATCCGTGTCTATCGTCGGCACTGGTGAGATCGACCGCCGGGCTGTGCGTCCGGGCGGCGAAGACCAACCCTAAGACCAGCATCGGGATCAGACCCGGCAATAGAACGACGAGAACCCAGTGACGGCTGGCTAGGTTCAACAAGCCGACTTTGCGGTCTAAGCAATAGCCTGTGACCGCCAGGACACTCCCAATTGCCCATCCAATCCACATGATGCCTGTTCGATGGAAGGCCACGAGGCACCAATCCAGCAGGAGCGCTTCCCCGAGGTAACGGAGCAGGCTGTTCAGCGCATACGCCAACAGTGCGAATGCACAGGCGAACTGGAAGTTTACGAACCAGCCGGGTGCCGACGAGAGCCATGCAGAAATCGCCACGGATAAGTAATGCCGCTTCTTCCCCGACCGATCCACAAGGCCTCCGTGCACCCAAAAAATGCCGCCACTTGGCAGTCTACTTGCCGGGGGGGGGAAGTCAAGAGTGCGGAGTCAAGTCCGGTCTTTTTCGCGGAACAGCAACGAGAACAGGTAATCGTGCGCGATTTGCTCGTCCCGGATCAGGTCCCAGTCATCGAAGGCTATTTCAGTCTGGGCGATCCATTCTCGAACCGTGCCCGCCGACAACGTCAAGGAAAGGTCGTAGTCGGCCATATGCCGCCGGTCTTGGAGATCCCGGAACGTTGTGGCGATCTGATAGAGACGGAATTCGACCGAACCACCAGTTGCGTTCCGGTGTTCGGCAATCCTACGGCTAGAGGCCGCAGCCATCGTGCGATGCTCGAAAACCCTGGCAAGCTTCGCGTGCTGTTCGGTCCTTTCCCAGTTCCTGCAGGCCGCCTCAATCAACAGGTGGAAGAGGGCGTAGTAAGCAGTGGAAGTTGCCCGTCGCAGATTAGCTTGGGTCTGGGGTTCGATCTCCCAAATGGACATCGAGGCTTTTAGCAATTCCCTTGGATACGGCGAAGAGTCTACTCCCATGCCGGATCCCGGAGTTCCAACTGTTCCGATACAGTCCTAAACTCAAAGTAAGCGCCCAACTCGCACTCGTCAGTCTGAACCTCGTC
>CAITMP010000787.1 GCA_903893525.1 uncultured Acidobacteriia bacterium
GCCGGACGAGAAGCTGATCCGGGTGGAGCTACCGACCGGCTTGGAAACCATCAATGAGGAATCCACTGCTAGTCCCGTTGCATGAAGTTCCACATCCTCACCATTTTCCCGCAATTCTTCAGCGGTCCCTTTGACCACGGAGTGGTTGCGCGCGCGGCACAAGCGGGCACGCTTGAGGTCGTCCTGCACGACCTCCGGAACTGGACCCACGATTTTCACCGCACGGTTGACGACCGCCCCTTTGGCGGCGGCGAGGGCATGTTGCTCAAGGCCGAGCCAATCTTCAGCGCGGTGGAATCGATCTGGCCCCAGCGCTCACCCGGTCAAAAGGTGATTCTCCTTTCGGCGCAGGGACGCAAGTTCGACCAAAAGGTGGCTCGCGAGTATCTGGACTGCGAGGAACTTCTGTTCATCTGCGGTCGCTACGAAGGTGTCGACGAGCGAGTGGCGGAGCATTTGGTCGACGATGAAGTCTCGATCGGCGATTACGTCCTCAGCGGCGGGGAGTTGGGTGCAGCCGTGATCATCGACGCAGTAGCCAGACTCCTGCCCGGCGTCCTGGGCAACACCGGCTCCACCATCAATGAATCGTTCGAAAGCGGCATCCTCGATTGCCCCCAGTGGACCCGTCCGGCGGATTTCCGCGGTTGGAAAGTTCCAGAAGTCCTACTGGGTGGCAACCATGCCGAAATACGGAAATGGCGCACCCAAGCCGCCCTCGCCAAGACGACGAAACTTAGGCCGGACCTGCTGGGCGAATAGCTCGGGCTAATTCAGGTTTGGACTTGCCACTGCGGACGTCAACGTGCGGGCCGCCGCACCCAGCCGCGTCATCACGGGCAGCATAACCAAAAAGACAAGTGCCAGGTAGTGCGGACTCGTCCGCCAAAAGGCCGCAACCACGCCAAGCCCCACAACCTCGCTGATCACCCCGAGGACTTGTGCGGGCCTGGGCGAAGGCTGCCCGTATGCAATGCAGCCGGTCCACCCCCCCAGCAAGGCGGAGAATCCGCTCAACACCATGCAGGCGATCAGGGTATAGCGGGGCGGACGTACCAGGCCTCCGAGAGTGGGCAACAATCCGTCAACAATCTGGTCGGCTCCACCGATGAGCAGGACCATGAGAAATAGGCCAGCTAGCACCGAAGCCACGAATCGAACATTCAGAAGGTCCAGCAAGACCGCCGATCCGATTAGCGCGAGCAGTCCGGCAACCGCAACGGTCGGCGCAAAGCGGGAAATATGGAGCCCGCCCCAAATGGACGTCAGTCCGGCCGTCAATATCAGCAGCAAGCCAGCGATGCGCTGAATGAATGGGTTCATAGATTTAGTCCTACCTTCGATTATCCCCGAGACCCACGGCCACCGGGATATGATCTGCCTATGGACCGTCCCCTGCAACTGCCTCGGAAGTCTCCGTACGTCAACAACATTCTGTTCCCGCGCGCATTACGCAGCTTCATACCCGACCACGACCTATCAGCCGGCCGCGTCTTGAAACTCGACAGCGTGGCCGCCCAGGCAGCGCATACGGCGGAGTGGGGCAAGCGTGTCCAGATCAAACTCCACGTTTGTGAAACCGGCCAGCGAACCGGCGCTTTCGATGTCTGGATCGACATCGAAAGCGAGGCCGCCAAGGCGCTTGCCAAACTCATTGAGGATGCAGCCGATCAATCCGACAACCTGCCACCGGTCCGCGTTTGGACCCGCCCAACCTGAGGCTACTTCACAAATGCAAAAGTAACCGGTGCGCCCAGATCCAGCTTCTGACTGACGGGGGAGAGCTTGCCGGTCTTGCGGTCGATCTTGAGTACCGAAACGCTGTTGGTGTCCTGGTTGCCTGCGACGAGGTAGTTTCCAGAAGGATCGATCATGAAGCCACGGGGTGTCTTTCCCCCGGTTGACTCGGTTTGCAGGAACGTTAACTTGCCGGTGTCGGGCGCTACCGCAAAGACGGCGATGGAATCGTGACCACGGTTTGATGCGTAGACGTACTGGCCCTTGGCATCGGTAAAGATCTCGGCGGTGGTGCTTTGGCCCTTGAAATCGGCGGGTAGCGTCGAGACCGAATCCGTCTCCTTCATCGTTCCGGCGGTGGCATTGAAATCGAAGGTTGTGACGGTGGAGGCCATCTCGCTAAGGACGTAAAGATGCTTCTGATCGGGCGAGAGAGCCGAGTGGCGGGGTCCGGAGCCCGGCTTCACAGTCCCGAAGGCCGGACTGTTGGGAGTGATCTTGGCTGTGGCGGCGTCCAGTTTGAAGACGTTGACGTGGTCGGTGCCCAAGTCGGCGCCGATTGCATATTTGTTGTTCTTGGTGAGGATGATGGAGTGCCCGTGCGGTTCCTTTTGCCTATTGGGGTTGATGCTGGAACCGGTTTCCTGGATAAACGATGCCGCCTCGCCCAGCCTGCCATCCGCACCGACCGGGAACGATGAGAAGCTGCCGCCCGCGTAGTTCGCCACCAACACGGCCTTGCCCGTTGCATCGACCACCAAGTGGCAGGGACCGGGGCTCGCCGAGGAGACCTGGTTCAGGAGCGTGAGCTTTCCGCTCGCCTTGTCAATCGAATAGGCGGAAACCGCACCGGTCCTCTTGCCCTGGAACTCATTGTCCTCATTGATGGCGTACAGGAATTTGCCATTGGGGTGCACCGCGAGGAAAGTCGGGTTGGATGTTTCAGCCACCAAGCCGAGCGGGGCCAGCTTTCCGCCCGCAGCGTCAAACCGGTAGGCGTAGATGCCTTTCGAGCCGCTTTTCGGATTCGTGTAGGTGCCGACATACATCAATTGCGCCGAAAGGGCGGGCGCGAGCTGGAGAGCCAGGGAGAGAACAGCCAAAAGTTTCATCGACCATTGAATGTATCAGGCGCGCACGTGCCGGGGCAAGCGGCGGGCCGGATGAAGCCGCCGAACAGGCGCTAAATCATTTACAGAGCTTTACTAACATTTGGGCTTCGGCCAGCGTATTACAGTTATACCGAAAACGGCACGTGCACGAAATGTGCGGCACCCCTCCGCCACACTCGTCGCATGCCGGACAGGACCGATCCCCCCCTCGGGTCGGCCTGTCACCCCCATAAGCGGCCCGCCACAATCAACTTTGTGCCGGGCCGTTCGCAATTGCGCGGTATCGGGAGGGACTGTACGTGGACCGCTTGACATGGGAGCCCGCATCGGGAGACATTGGAGTGTGAGATCGAATGTCCGACTTGCCGGTGCCGCCGTCCGCGGACCCGCGAGGCTCCTGTTGTTGGCGTCGCTCACAACCCTCCATATCCTCAGCCAGGAAGTCACGCAGCCAGTGCCGCCTGGGCAGAAACCTGCCCCTTCCACCCCAGGACCGACAACTCCAGGGCCAACTACAACGCCCGCAGGTGAGGACCCTGCCATCGACAACAGAAGCCGCGCGGAGCGAAATTTGCCCGTGCAACCCAAGCTGACCCCGTATGAGGAGCGCGAGCGGCAGATCAGGGCCTTGGATCCGATGAATCGGAATGATCCGCGGGATCCAATGGGACTCAGGACTGATCCGCGGCAACAAACAGACACTGCGGACCCCAAACAGGGCTTGGCTACGCCCCTGCTCCGAATATCGCCCCAGAAGCCTGAGGCGGACAAGGGGGAACCCAGTCGGACTGGGACTGGGACTGGGACAACCGACCGCTTCGGACAATTCCAAGGGGCCGTGGCGACTGAGCCTGCCGAGGGTCCGCAGGTCATCTCAGCGGATGGCGCAGGGAATGCGGCGCAGGAATACACGGGCCCGGCAGTCCTGAGTCGAAACTATACCCTGTCGCGGAACGTTGGCACGCAGGCTGTCAAATGGAGTTGGACAGTTGGGATCTCCGAGGTATTCGACAGCGGCGTTATCGGCAACATTGCTCCCGCGTCGACAACCGCACAGGGCGTGGCGGCAGTGCAGACAGCGACAAGCACCGCCGCGCCGGTGGCGAACGGGAGTTCCAGCACAACGGGCCGTCAGCTCACTTGGGGCTTTAGCGCCAGGCACGCTTGGAAGCGCGACTTTATCACGGCCAACTATGGTGGTGGCAGCACAAGTTACGGCAGCGGCAGCAATTACAACGGCACCAACCATTCGCTCGCCGTACAGTATTCGAGGATACTTTCGCGGCGCATTCGGTTCTCGGCCAACAGTGGGGCGCAAATTCTGTCCAGAAGTGCTTCGCTCGAAAACGGCCTAGCCCACTCACAGGTTTCCATCGCCGATATCAATTTTGCGGTAACGCCCGCCACCCAGGTCACGGACCAAGGCAGCAAGAATCTGAACATGCAGGCCAACCTTGCCTGGCAACGCTCATCCAAGATGTCGTTGAGTATTGGTATGGGCTATGTGGGCATGAGCCGCGCCGGCGGCGGTGTTGGGGGAACAGGCTCGCTTGGAAGCGCCGGTGTTACCGAGCAGTTTGACTTGAACTACCGGAGAAGCTCGAAGAATACCATCGGCGTGTTCTACAGCCATGGAACATTCACCTATTCCCACCGCTTGAATCTTTCCAACACGAATTCCATAGGCGGAATGTACTCCCTGTCCTTGAGCAAGGCGACTCAGTTGTCCGCGCGCGCCGGTTTCGCAGTGTTGCAGAACGAGTTACTGCAACAGGTGCGGATCGATCCGATATTTGCAGTATTGATCGGGCGGGCCGGGGGCATCGTGAATACCTACCGAGTCAGCATCAACCCCGATATTTCGGCGCAGATCAGCCACACGTTTTCCCGTGGACGCGGCGCGCACTTGGCGTACAATCAGGGCGTCGCTGGCGGTGGCGGTGGCGGAGGTGCGGCGGGAGGCGGCAACACTGCGGGAACCACGGCGACCCAGCGGACAATGGTCGGGGGTTATTCGATGAAACTATTCAGGCAATACAGATTTGGTGTAAATGTGGGGTCGACTTCGTCGTCCGTGCTAGCCGGCCAGCCCATCGCGGGCGGGGTCGAGGCCTCCACTACGACTGACAGCAAATTCCTTGGTACGAGCATCTCCCGCTCATTCAGCCATGGCGTGGGAACCAATTTTACTGTCGATTACAGAACCTTTTCGGTTCCCGACAATCCCAATCTCCGAAGCCAGCTGCGCTTCACGACAGGCGTTACTTGGGGCCCCGGCGATGGCAAGCTCTGGTAGCCCCCCGCCCGAGCATCCCCATCCTGAACCAGCTACACTGGGGGACAACCCCTCCACATGAAACCTAGGTTTCCGGCCGCGATCATCGCAGCCCCTTTCCTCATCCTCTCGTTGGTTCTCGCCTATTTCTTTTGGCCGGTTGGCACTGAAAGAGACAATCCCGAACTCGAAGCCAGGTTCTCGGCCGTGCTGGCGGATTTCCGCCGCGTGGTTGTCCTGGCCTCCGCGATTGACTCCCCAAACACAGATGACGGCGTGCGGTACAGGCTAACATCAGCGGGCCGGTTGATCTTCCGCCGCAGGACCGAAACCACGGAAAGCATCGCTGCCGCCATTGCGGAGAGACCTTCCGGTCCGGCCACCCGCCAATTGTTGCGCTACCTGGCGAAGGAAACCTCTCTGCATGACGCGGACAAGCTCGCCTTCCTGGGTTTGGTGGAACAGGCCGAAGCCGCCAACAACCGACGCTTCCTGCCACCTTCGGCCATTGCCGCGGATCTCCGCACAACGCTGGATTCCATCCAAGCCGTCCAACTCGCGTATCGGGAGGAAGTTTCCAAGGTGTTCGCCGCGTTTGAAACGCGCGGTCCCGCTCCGCCCCGCGAGAAGTGGGACCATTACGTCGACACGTTGAAGCAATCGATCAACGTTGACAAGATCCTGGGCGAGATGGGCGATTCATTAGCCGACGACTACATCCCGGACGCATCTTCAGACGGCATGCGCGGAGCCTCCACCGAGATCTTCGGCAACGAGTTTGCCGCGAAAACCGTTGCCTTGACCTTCGACGACGGTCCCCACCCCCGATATTCCGAGCAAATTCTGGCGCTCCTCCGCAAGTACGGCCTGAAAGCTGTCTTCTTTGAACTGGGCACCAACTTGGGAAGCGTGGGGCCCGGCGGCGAGGTAAAACTCTATCCCACGGCCCAGGTCGCGCGCAAGATTCTCGCTGACGGCCATACAATCGCCAACCACACCTATTCGCACCGCGTGCTCCCCAAATTGGCGGTTGCCGAGCGCGCCACGGAAATCGACCGGACAGATATCCTCCTTGCCAAGATATCGGGGCAGCCGAACCAACTCTTCCGCGCTCCCTACGGAGCACGCAACAAGGAAATTCTGGATAAGGTGACCTCGGACGGTTTGCGCTCCGTGATGTGGACGATCGACTCGCTCGACTGGGCCGATCCGATTCCCGAATCGATCGCCCAAAGGGTGTTCAAAGCCCTGGCCGAAAAGCAAAAGGGAATCATCCTTTTCCATGACATCCACAAGCAGAGCGTCATGGCGCTTTCGCCGGTCATTGAGGAACTGCAAAGGCAACAGTACACCTTCCTGAATTACTCCAATGGTGCGTTTGTGAAGACTACCGCACCTCCGGACCCACAACGCGCTCCCGACACGGCGCAGACCGCTCCACCGGCCACATCGCAGCAGCCCACCGGAAGCACCGCCTCCAAGTACTACCGCGAAAGTTGGGCTGTGGTGGTGGTTGGTATCAATGACTACCAGCGCTGGCCAAAGCTTCGTTACGCAGTGCATGATGCCACCGCCGTTCGGGACATCCTCGTCTCCAAGTACGGATTCAAGCCGCAAAATATTCGCCAATTGACGAACGAGCAAGCCACCCGGCAACGCATCATGGAAGTCCTCGGGGATGAATTTTCGGACGGACGCCACATCAAGCGCGACGACCGCGTGTTCTTCTTCTTCGCAGGACACGGGGCCACTCGGACCCTGGAGGACGGACGCCAGCTCGGATTCATCGTTCCGGTGGATGCCGACCCCAACAACTACTACTCCACCGCCATTAGTATGACGGCCCTGCGCGAGGCCTCTGACCTGATCCCCGCCAAGCACATCTACTTCGTGATGGACTCCTGCTACAGCGGCTTGGCCATGACCCGAGCTGCGGGCTCGTTCTCTCGCGATAGCTCCTACCTGGAGGAAATCAGCCGGCGCGCTTCACGCCAGATTCTTACCGCAGGGGGAGCGAGCCAGCAGGTTGCCGATGAAGGTCCGGACGGGCATTCCGTGTTCACATGGGCGCTGCTTCAAGGGCTCCAAGGGCAAGCGGATTTGGACGGCAACGGCGTCATCACGGCATCCGAGCTTGGAGCATATGTCAGCCCGATCGTGTCCCAATTTGCGCGGCAGACGCCGGCAGTGGGAAATCTAGTGGGCAGCGAGGGGGGCGAGTTCCTGTTCGAGCTGCAGCCGGAGCCGCTCACTTCCATGACCAAGCAGCAGGACGGCAAGGCCCTGCAGCTAAACCAGACGCTGGCGGGCTTGGAGAAGGAGATCGAGGCAAAGCAGAAGCAACTGCTCCAGCTTCAGGCCAGCATCCAATCGGAGAGCGCGAAGTTGTCGAAAACGACGGGCGTTCCGGTTTCGGCACCGTCAACCAAATCGAGGCAGGGCAATGCATACGCATTGGATCGCAGTGGCCTGCAACACTACCAGGCCAAGCAATATTCGGAAGCGGAACGTGATTTCAAGGCTGCGGTGGAGTTGAAGCCGAAGGATCCCGTACTCCTCAACAATCTGGGGTTCCTGTACTACACGATGGGCCGATACGACGATGCCTTGACCTATCTGGCCAAGACCTTGGCAGCCGACCCCAACCGCAAGGAGGCCCACGGAAACATAGCGGAGTTGTACATGAAGATGGGCCGCCGCGACGAGGCTCGGACGCATGCCCAACGCTATCTGGCCTTGTACCCGAACTCGCCCAAGGCGGGCGAGTTCCAGCAAATCATCGCGGCGGCCCCCTAAGAGGCTGGTTAGATCAGCTGCATGCCGGAATCGACGTACAGGACGTTTCCGGTAATGCCGCGGCTGAGGTCGCTGGCCAGAAACGCGGCCGTGTCCCCAACTTCGCCAGCCTCGGTGACATGGCGCAGCGGCGCCTGTTCCTTGGTGGCATCCAGAATTACCGAAAGATCTTTCACTGCACGGGCCGACGCGGTTTTCACAGCGCCTGCCGAGATCGCGTTCACCCGGATGCCCTGTGGTCCCAAGTCATAGGCCAAGTACCGCATGGAGGCTTCGAGCGAAGCTTTCGCCACGCCCATCACGTTGTAATTCGGCCGCACCCGCACGGACCCTAGGTAGGTCAGCGTCATCATCGATCCGCCGCGGTTCATCAGCGGGGCCGTAACCCGTGCCATTGCCACAAACGAATAGGCGCTGATGTTCTGGGCGAGCAGGAATCCGTCACGCTGGGTTTCGACGAACGGTCGGCTCAAGTCCTCGCGGTTGGCGAAGGCCAGGCTGTGGACCACGGCATCCACCGGACGGCCCAATTCCGCCAAGCCGGTTCCCAAACCGACCAACTCCTCATCCTTCGACACATCGCAAGGTAGCATTTTCACCACCCGCAGGTGGCCGGTGCAGGCCTCAATGGTGTCACGCTGCTTCTCGTTCAGGTACGTGAGCACCAAGTCGGCACCTTCGCGGGAGAGCGACTCCGCGATTCCGTATGCCAAACTCCACTTGTTCGCGATACCGGCGACAACCGCCAATTTACCTTCTAGTAATCCGGGCATGAAGAACCAGAATACTTTACTTCAGCAGGCTGTTGCCACGGAGCCAGTTTGCGAGTAGTTTCGGCCACTCCGAAAGCGCTGCGTCGTCGCCCGCCATTCCCACGCCGTGCGGGCCCTTTTGGAAGATGTGCATTTCCGCTGTGACGCCGGCCTTGCGAAGCGCCAGGAAGTAGGCGATGGAATTTTCCGCCGGAACACCGGTATCGGCATTGGTATGGAAAATGAATGTGGGCGGGGTCTGGCCGGTCACCGCGTTCTCGCCCGACAGGCTCTTGGCCAAGGCCGGATCGGGGTTGTCGCCAAGCAGGTTCTTCTTCGATCCCTGATGGGTCCACGGTTCCACAAGCGAAACCACGGGGTAGCCGAGGATGGAGAAATCCGGACGGCTGCCGACCTTGTCGATGGCGTCCGCCGCCGAGGCATTGCCCGCATCGAAGTGCGTGGAGGCGCTGACGGCGAGGTGCCCGCCAGCCGAGAAGCCCATGATGCCAATCCGATCCGGGTTGAGCCGCCAAGCCCCGGCGTTGGAGCGCAGTGTGCGGATGGCCCGCTGGGCGTCACCGATCTCCCCAGGGTGGTGGTAGCGCGGCCCGAGCCGATACTTCAGCACAAAGGCCGCGATGCCCAGATTGTTGAAGTAGTTGGCAACTTGCCGACCCTCATGATTCATTGCGAGCGCGCCGTATCCGCCACCGGGGCAGATGATTACGGCCGTCATCCCGGCGGGCGTCGTCCGGGGAAGGTAGACCGTGATCGTCGGGATGTCGCGGTCTTCGGTACCTAGCGCTCCCGGCGCCTGGCCCTGCCAGAGGGGGAGGATCTGACCATCCTGAATCGGCATCGGCGGCAGTTGCCCCCGACCCTGTTGTGCGAGAGCGACGGATGCCGCAATGA
>CAITMP010000788.1 GCA_903893525.1 uncultured Acidobacteriia bacterium
CGGCATTTGTCCAAGCTGAGCTCATTCGACCAGACCCCCGTGATGCCGGGAATTTCGCCGAAATACGTTTCATCTTCGAGCAGCTTGTAGCAAGCCCGTGCCATGGCCTCGTGAATATAACGGCTGAGCATTCAAGTTGATGATAACGCGCGGCGACCAGCTCTTCGCCGCCACGACCTTCAGAACGTAACCTTCAGCGCAAACCGCATGCGCCGTTCCGTGGCCGATGCCGAGGTGATCTCGGTGAAGCCACCGGTCGCCTTGACTGTCCCGTCGGCGTTGCGTGTTGCCGAGGATGCCGTGGCTCCCGGATTGCCGAACGCTGGAGTATTCGTGATGTTGAAAACCTCCCAGCGGAACTGCAAGGTCACCTTCTCCCGCACACGGAAGCTGCGGAACAGGCTGGCGTCCATGTTCTTCACTCCGGGTCCGAAAACGATGTTCCGTCCGCTGTTTCCGAATCGAGGGTCCGTAACAGGAATAAAGGCGTTGGGGTCGAAATAACTCACGCCGCGCCCGATGCCTCCGTAGATCTCAACCGTCGCCTTGACTTGGTCCGCCGTCTGGGCGTTGCCGATGGTGTTCACCGAAGTTGCCGACGTGGAAACCGTAAATGGCGTGCCCTGCATCAGGCTGAGGATTCCGTTTACCTGCCATCCGCTGGTCAGCGGCGAAAAGTACCTGCCGGACAAATACTTCTTCCCTTTGCCGAAGGGCAGCTGTTCCACGAAATAGACCTGCGCGTTCTGGGGCCGGTTGAAGCCGGCGAGCCCCTTGTTCCGCTCCCAGTAGGACGGCCCGTTCCAGCTTGGACCGCTGTCGCTGTTGTCGGCATAGTTGATTGCCTTGGAGAAGGTGTAGGAGAAGCCGAACGATCCCCCTTTGATCCGACGCGTGAGGCGTGTTTGGAGCGAGTCGTAGGTGGCGTCCTTCCACGGCGTCATCTCTTTGATGTCGGCCGTCCGGCCCCACTTGATGTTCAGCAAGCGTCCCGCTTGGCCGGTGTTCACCGAATCGGAGGCGTTGAGGTTGATGATCGCGGTTTGGCGCTTGGCGCGGCTGCCGACGTACGCGGCTTGTCCTACGAATCCGAACGGCAACTCGCGTTGGATGGTGAAGTTGAACGATTCAATGTAGCCACGCTTGTACTCCTTGGGGAAGATGGTGTCCCCCACGTTCAGCGGAAGTGTGATAGTTCCCTGGCCCAGATCCGGCCCGACCACGGGCGGGAGTCCCACTTTCAGGCTGCCCGCCGCCGAGTAGGTGTTTGCACCCGTCAACTGCAGCGAAATGACCGACGGGTAGGCGTCCCGAAGGTAACGGAAGGAGCTGGGGTCGATGCTGATGCCGAAACCGCCGCGGATTACCAATTTGTCATTGGGATGCCACGCAATGCCGAGGCGGGGTGCCAACTGGCCCGGACCGACATCGACGCCTGTGGAGGTTGGGACGCCGCCGACGCCGCCGACATAGACCTTGTCGGTGGCGGGGTCGTAGCGCTCGCCGCCCCTGTGGTCTCGGGTGGCAAACGGGTAGTATTCGTAGCGTGTGCCATAGCTGACGGTGAGCTTCCGGGTGGCGTGCCATTCGTCGCGGGCATAGAAGCCGTAGGAGGGCATGCGGACGGCGGAGGGGTTGACGTACTGAACATCCTTGCCCATGCCGTTGGGGAGTCCGAGGAGGAAGTCGGCCCAACCGTTATAGGTGTTGGGGGCGGCACCGCCGTTCAGGGCTGTCACGCCGCCGGTGAAGTTGAATCCGCCGCGCGGGCCGTAGGAAGTCTGCGGTTGGAAGTGGTTGATGGTGTAGTAGGTGTATTCGGCGCCGAAGCGGTAGGAGTGCCTGCCCCGGGTCCAGCTGAGATTGAGGACTGCGGTGTACTGGTTGTCGCGGAAGAGGAACGGGTTGGAAACGTTCGGGTTGCCGAAGTTCGAAAAGCCGCTGACGACAAACCGCGGGATGCCGCCCTGCAGCCGCTCCGTGCCATTGGTGCCCGGGATTTTCAGCACGTCCAAGCCGTAGTTCTTGTCGATGTCGATGTTTTCCCCGCTCAGGTGCAGCCGCGTGAAACCCATGCTGCCATCGATCAGGACGGTGGGTGAGACCGAATACGTCCCGCCGACCGCCGCGTTCTGGATCAGGCCCGAGGCATTGCCTGGCTGGCCGCCGTTGAGCGCGTCGCCACCGGCTTTGCCGAAGGTTGGGGGATCGTAAATGAGACTGGGGGAAAAGCCGTAGCGGGTGAACAGGGTCACCTTCGAGGACGGGTTGTAGTTGACCTTGAAATCGGCATTGTAGCGGTTGAACCGGTAGCTGGCGCTCGCGAAATAGTCGTTGGTGACACCGGGCAGTGTCGCGGTGGGAAGCATGGCCGCCATAATTGCAGCTGCCGGATCGATCCGGCTGGAGGGAATGATCCGCCCGGGGAAGGTTGTCCGGTTCTTGCCGTCGGGTGTGCCGGTGGTGGGGTCGTAAATGTTGGTGGTGGTGATGGTGAAATCGCCATTCTTGAGCCCCTCGGTCGGAACGGTTTTCAATCCGGAGGCGTTGAGGCGGCGGGCGGTCTCCTCCCAGCTGGAAAAGAAGAAGAGCTTGTTCTTCAGAACGGGACCACCGAAGGTGAACCCGCCTTGGTTCTGGATATTCTTGGCCGGGTGGTTCGGGTCGCCCGAGCAGGTGTAGAGGCAGTAGAAGTAGTTGCGGGCCTTCAAGGCGCTGTTGTTGTGGTACTCCCACAATGCCCCGTGGAAGTTGTTGGTGCCGGACTTGATGGTGACGTTCATGGCCGCACCGCCCGCCATCCCCTGCTCGGCGTTGAAGCTGTTGGTGACCACGCTTACGGTCTCGATGGCCTCTGCGGCAGGCACATAGGCCACAATGTGGGGAAGCCACGGATAGCTGACGGTGGCTCCGTCGATGCGGGTGTTGTTGTTCGAGTACGAGATGCCGTTGGCGTTGGTGCCCATGGCGCGCTGGGGATTGCCGGCGTCGGAATGGAGTTCGGTGGGCGGCGTAAAGCCGGGAAGGACCTTGTAAAGGCTCTGGAAATTTCGGCCGCCGTCAATGGGGAGGTCGGTGATTTCCTCCTTTTGGATCACGGCGTTGACTTCTGCACTCTCCGTTTGCAGCGAGACATTGGAGGCTTCCACGGTGATCGCCTCGTTCACTTGCGCCACGTCCAGCCGCGCGTCCAGACGCCGCCCGATGGACGCTTCGATCGGTACGCCGTCGCGGACAAAGGGCGCAAAGGCCGGGGTGGAGATCGTCACCCGGTAGGTGCCCGTCTGCAGATTGTTGAACGCGTAGAGGCCGTGGTCGTCGGTTGCGGCGGTCCCTGCGACACCAGTGGCCGTGTTCAGGACGGTCACCTTTGCATTGGGCACGGCAGCACCTGTCTTGTCGAAGACGTTGCCTGTCAGGGACCCGTACAGGACCTGGGCACGGGATTGCACCGGTGCCAACGCCAACAACATGACTGCGGCGAAGGCTGCTGGGAGAAGCGCTACGGGGCGGGTGTCGAAAAGGCGGGCCGATCTTGGAACCATGGAGCACAGTCTATCCCAAATTCTTTGCCCGTGGGTGATAGCCCTCCTATCCGCGCGGCGATGTCGTGACCACCACCGCCTGGGCCCCGTCTTCGGACGTGCTCCAGTAACCGTGGGACTCCGACGAGTCAAAGTACACGCTGTCGCCCGGTGACAGTTCGAAGTCCTCGCCGTGGCAGGAAATGAACAACTGGCCACGCGTCACGTAGATGAATTCCGACCCGTCGTGGGAGTGTGGTCGGACATCCTGCGGTTCGCGCAGGGGAAATTCCGCCAAGTATGCCTGCATGTTCTTTTCCGTGGCTGAAAATGCCAGGCACTCGAAGAACCACGAGGGGGACTCGGAGTCTGCGCGGTCCGGGAACCGGATGCGCTCCCCCCGCCTGACTACGGTAAAAGTCTTACGGCGGCTCCGGTCATCGAAAAAGTATTCCAGTCCAACGTCGAAGACCATCGCGATCCGCACCAGTGTCGGCAGCGTTGGCACCATTTTGCCGGTCTCCAGCTGGGAAAGCATGGAAGCTGAAAGACCCGTATGCTTCCCCAAATCCACCAACGCGATTTTCTTGCGTAGCCGGAGCGCCCGCAGGCGTGCCCCGATCTCGTAGGTGGAGAGGATTCTTTGGACGGTTTTGTCGGGATTGTCCCCCATCTGAAAATTCATGTTAGCAGGACTGAACGAAGATCGGGTCGCGTCCACTGTGGGTGAAGTGTCTTTCATTGGTAGTAAAAATTTCGATCCATATCAGGTTACTCTTATTGCAGAAGCGTCATCGAGTGGCCCGCGCACTGCAGTGACTCAACCGATAGGACTGGAAAAACACCATGCCGATGCAAAAGAGTTTTCAACCCGGACAGGAATTTGAGGGGATGGACGATGGAGTGCTCGTTCGCCTGGCTCAACAAGGTCGGCGTGACGCGTTCGGGGAGCTGACGCGGCGGAACTACCGGATGTCGATGAAGATGGCGATGTCGATTCTCCGGGATAAGGAATCGGCTGAGGATGAAGTGCAGAACGCATGGTGGAAGGCCTTCGAGCACATCGGTCAGTTCCAAGTGAACGCCAAGTTCTCAACTTGGATGACTCGGATCGTGGTGAACCAGTGCCTGATGCGGTTGCGTCGGCAGCGCCGGGCGCAGTTCCTCTACTTGGACGATGTGCGGGTGGGGGAGGACCGGGGTGTGTTGGAACTGGCGGATACGGAGTGTGGTCCGGAGTCGCAGTTCGGGTCCGGTGAGGTGGGTGATCTGTTGCGTACGGAGATCGGCCGCATTCCGCCATTGCTGCGCCGCGTGTTCACTTTGCGGGATGTGGATGAACTGCCGATGCCGGAAGTTGCCGAGCGGCTTGGGATTTCGGTGGCAGCCGCGAAGAGCCGGTTATTGCGGGCGAGGGCGGAATTGCGGGTGCGACTGGTGAAGCACTGCGGTGCCAAGGGTGTAGCGACGTTGACGGAAACACTGGCCGCAGGCAGTGGCGGCCAGCGCTTCTTCGGGATGCCTAGCGGGATTTGAGCTGTTCGGTGAGCTGCCTACGACAGCCGGGCCAGTAGTTCCCCTAACTCGGCAGGCTTTTCGGAAACCGTCCCTTTCGCAAAGCCGGGGGCTACGACGACAGCCTCCCCATGTCCTTCAAACCACGCTAGGAAGCCGGATTGTTCGGCACCGGCCAAGCGCTGCTGGTTGAGCCAGTGGTAGTAGGCACCCATGTCGGCGTCCACGAGCGACCCCTGTGGGTCCAAATCCTGTCGTTTCGAGTTTTCCGTTAGCAACTCGTTCATCTGCTTTTCACGCTGCCTGGGGGCGAAACGCGCCACCAACGTCAGAGGCTGAGCGCGCCGTAGGGCCTCCCGGACTGCCCACTGCACGAACGTAGTCGAGAATACCTGGGTGCCGGATCCTTCAGTCAGCAATGACATTTCGAAGCGGTTCAACGCCTCGTCCGCGCTTTTTTCCGCCGCTAGGCCGATCTCGACCGGCTTGATCTGCGCCATCATGGTGCGGAAGGCCTCAGGATCGAAAACGCTGGCCTCGTATGTTTTTTGCATTCGGGACTGCAGCGCCGCCCTGGCAGGGGCCAGTTCCGCCCAGGAAATGCGGGTAACGCTCCCACCCCTGGTCGCAAATCCAGGGATTGGGGCGGGCGTTCCACCGTCGACGTACCAGTGCCGGTAGGGTCCGGGCTGGGATTCCGCTCGTTTCGCCAGAGCCTCGAGGATCATTGCCACACCCGACTCCGGCTTGGCAATCTTCGAAAAATACGTCCCCAGTGGGCGCAACTTGCGGAACAGGCGGTAGTCGGTCGCCCCGGAGCCCTGGCCGATCACAGCCACGCCCAGACGTCGGGCGGGAACGGGTTGGTCCGGAAACGCGGCGGTCGCCTGTTTGACCCACTGCACCGCCGCCGCGCGGAACGCGTCGATCTGGTGGGTATTCCAAAGGTGCGCCGTCAGTTGCTCGGAGAAGATCGCCGGATTGTTGACCCAGTCGACCTTGTCCAAGTCCTTCGGCAACCGCAGTTTCGCAAATCCATCCAAGTGTGATGTGGCAGATTCGGGCGACAGACCCGCTAGGAATCGGAACTGTCGTTCCAGATCCACGCGCTCCATGGGGAATTTGTAGTCGTAGACCAACAGTTCACGCAGCAGCAGGGGGACGAACGCTAGAGGCAGATTCCGCAGCAGCCCCAGCCGTTCCGAGGCGAATGCCCGCGCCTCCTTCGGGTAGCCCGCGAACGACTCCGCGGTCAATTGCGTGGGAATCACTAGACCACCTCCGCAAGCGGCTTGCCCGGCGAATACCTTGGATTGAAGTTCATTAGGGAGCCGATGGTGGGCACCAGGTCCACTGACTCGACCGGCCTGTCGATTACAACATTCTGTTTGGCATTGGGGCCGAGGACCATCATCCAGGTTGTGCGCGACGATGCGTCGCCGGTCCGGTGGTGCTGGAATCCGTTGCCACCGGGTTCGATGTCGGAATCGCGCCCGAAATCGGGCAGGATGAACATCGTGGTCTTGTTGGCGTACTCGGGGTCCTTCTGGATCGCCTGCCAGAGTTCCGCGCAGAGCCGGTCTGAACGCTTGATGCCGTCGACGTAAAGCGAGAAGGTGCCGGAGTGGGCGATGTCGATGTCGTGCAGGGTCACCCAGAGAAGGCTTGGCGCAAACTCCTTCATCAAGTGCTTCGCGACATAGACCGACATTTCATCCGGGCTGGCAAGGCTGCGGGCGTGGGTGGAAAAATCGTCCACGGAGAGCTTCAGGACTTCGGCCATCTGTCCCAGTTCAATCTGGTGGCCTGTTAGCGAAGGAGCGTGGAGCGGTGTTTCATAGTTGTCGCGGAGCAGGTGTTCATAGCGTGCACCGTCGGAACGCGACGTGAGGGCGGCTGAGAGCAGTCGCTTCGGCAGGATCACACCAGCACCCAGCCCGGGCCCGTAGGCCTTGTGGCCGCTCTCGCCGATGCGCGCGAACCCGTTGGAGGGTGCCACGACCCACGAATCCGTGGCTGGCCGACGGACGTCCTTGCGGAAATATTCGAACACCGTTGGATTGTCCGGCGAGACGGCCGCGAAGTTGTTGAACGTTTCGTAGGCACCGGTGACGATGCTGGCCGTCGCGACATAGTGCCCGAGTATGCCCTTGTTTACCACCTGCGTATAGAAGGTGGATTGCGGAAGCAGCTCGTTCATCAGGTGCGGGATGTTCTCCTGGCCGTCCGGGGCGAATGTTTCGTCGTCGCGCGCACCGCCGCCGAACGTGACAACTACGGTCTTACGGGTACCGGGTCCTGCCATGCCCTTCAGGGCGGAGGGGCCGAAAAAGCTGGTCGCGGCTGTGGCACCGGTGACGGCCTGCAGGAATTGCCGCCGGTTGGTCGATATGGCGTGGCTTTGGTGGGGGAGGAACATGATCGGAAGATCGAAAAACTGAATTCATGATACAGCTTTTTCCACGTTGTCTGCGTCTAAGATCTGAGTATGTGCACCTTCCGCGCTTTTCAACTTGCCATTACGGTTCCCCTCTTTGTCAGTATGCTGCAGGCCCAGCAAGCTCCGGTTCCCGGTGAGGCCGAGCTGAGGGATCGCGTTCAAAGCTTTTACCAACTCCAGATGGACAAGAAGTTCCGCCAAGCCGAGGCCTTTGTCGCCGAGGACACGAAGGATTTCTACTACAGTTCCGCAAAAGGTGCCTTTGACGCTTTCAAGGTCTCCAACATCGAGATTCTGGAGCCCGGCAAGAAAGCCAAGGTGACTGTCCGGTCCAACTTCACGGTAATGATGATGGGCGCGCCCAAACCGATGCCGATGGAGATGCCTTTCACGAGCACTTGGAAGGTTGAGGATGGCAAGTGGGTCATGTATGTGGATCAGAAGGCCCCCGTCCCGACCCCTTTTGGCGATTTCAAGCGCGATGCCCCTCCAGCAGGCGGTGCGGGGGCATTTCCCAAGATGCCGGCGATCAGTGATATGAGCAGTCTAGTGAAAGCCGACAAGACCAGCATCGTCCTCACCGATGCCGAACCCGTCCAGACTGTCACCCTGACGAACAGCCTTCCCGGGGTGGTTGACTTCAAGTTGGATGCCAGCGGCATCCCGAGGGCAACCGTCGAAGCCGAGGGCAGCAAGCTTCCAGCCTCCGGGACCGTCAAGATCAAGATTTCACGGAAACTCCCGGGA
>CAITMP010000789.1 GCA_903893525.1 uncultured Acidobacteriia bacterium
GATCCGGCGGAAATCGACGTGCAACAGGTTGCCCTTAATCGGGTCGTAGCTCTCGTCGGAAACGATGACCGGGGTCCGCTCGACGCCTTCCACTTCCACGTCGAAGATGGAATTGTGGCCTGTCTTGCTGCGAAGGATCTTGAGGACGTCCTTCGGGTTCAGGGTCACGGCCACCGAATCCTTGAAGGCACCATAGATGATGCCCGGGATCATGCCTGTGACGCGCACGCGGCGTGCTTCATTCTTGCCGCGGGTGGTGCGCAACTGCGCCGATACTACCTTGTCTAGTCTCAACTGCGATCTCCTTCCAGCACAAGTCCGTTTCGGTACCGGGCGGAAATCGACCGGATGCGAGTCGTGGGTTGTGTGGTTTCTGGTCCCGGGGCTGCCGGGGCTGAACTTTCCGAAGCGCATGTGCTCGTCAAAACGGCACACTACGGCACTCGAATTATCAAGTGTAGCACAATTGGCCGTTATGGCATACAATGCCAGTCATGCGGATGACTCTGTTGCTCACCTTCGCGGCGGTTCTGGCAGCTCCAGCCCAGACCGGCAAGTTCGGGGCGTTCACGCGTTCCGACGATGTCGGCGCACCGCCCTTGGCCGGTTCCGCCGAGTTCGACCAATCGACAGGGCAATACCGCATTACGGGTTCCGGCACCGATATCTGGGCGCGGGCCGACCAATTCCATTTCCTCTGGCGCGGGATGACCGGCAATTTCTCGGTCACCGCCACCACCAAATTCCTCACCGATGGCATCGGCCACCGGAAGGCGGTTATCCAACTCCGTCGGGACTTGGACGCCGATTCGGCGCACGTCCAACTCGCTATACACGGAGATGGCACGCCGGCAGTCCAGTTCCGCAACGTGAAGGGCGATACCACCAATACTGTGGATTTCCCGGTCCAAGGGGCCGGGATCTGGAAGATGAAGCTCGTGCGGCAGGGTACTACGGTAACGCTCTGGGTCTCCAAGGACGGCGAGCCGTTGCGGGAGCTGGGGCATACCCTGATCCAGTCAACGGTAGCGCCAGCCGGCAGTCCGCTGCTGGTCGGCTTGGGCGTCAGTTCCCATACGCAGGCGGCGACGAACACAGTCTTGTTTTCCGATGTTTCCGTGGAGAAGTTGCCATGACCCGCACATCCCTGATAGCACTGCTCTTAGCCTCGACGCTCTTAGCCTCGACTGCCGCCTTTTCGCAGGACGTAAAGTTGGGCCTTTTCACCACTTCCGGCGACGTTGGCAGCCCGGCAATCCAAGGCTCCAGCACGTTCGACTCCTCCACCGGACAGTACCGAGTGACGGGGTCCGGCGCCAACATCTGGGGGAAGCAGGACCAGTTTCAGTTCATCTGGAAGGAGGTGACGGGCAACTTTACCGTTACCGCCACCATGCAGTTTCTGGGCAAGGGGGCCGACCACCGCAAGGCCGGGATCATGGTCCGGCAGTCCCTGGACGCCGATGCAGCTTACGCCGACGTCATTGTGCACGGCAACGGCATGCCCGCCCTCCAGTGGCGCAGCCGCAAGGGGGAGGACACCAACCCGTTCGACTTTCCTTTCGACGGTCCGGGCACTTTCCGGATCAAGATGGTTCGCACGGGCGTCCGGATCTTCCTTTTCATCGCCAAGGGCGACGCGGAACCGAAGGAGGTTGCCCACACCGAGGTGGGTTTCCAAGGACCGGTCCTGGTCGGATTGGCCGTCTGTTCCCATGACGCGAAGGTTTCCGATACTGTTCTGTTTTCTGATGTGAAGATTGAGGTCCAGCCGCCACCGGCCCCGAAGGTTCCATAACAAGGCAAACTCGTCGTGGACATTGACTTTCCCCTAAGCGCTCCAGTTGCCCGAGTGCGGCCATCCCTGTAGTCGTCAGCGAGAATACGAATGGATCTGCACCTGCGCGAATTTCCATCAGCCGGCGACTACTGGACCTTCGCCAGAAGCGTAACGTCTCAGTCGCGCTACGTCTTCGAGCCCCACGTCGAAGAGTTCCTTCAGTCCGTGATTGAGCCGGGTAGCAAACGAGTTGAGACGTTGGAGGCCGGTAGCGTTCTATTCCGAGCCCAACTCGGGCACGACTGGGACGAGTGGCCTGTCGATCCCAAGAATCCCGATGGCGAAACATTTGAAGTGCGGGGTCCTTACGGAGTGGCGCGGATGAAACCACCAAGGGACGCTGCGCGCGAGGGGCGCGTGAACCCGAAGGGCATTCCGTGCCTCTATCTTTCGGATGATTCGACTACAGCAATGGCTGAGACACGCCCGTGGGTTGGATCGTATGTCTCGCTTGCTCAGTTTGAGGTCTTGAAGTCGTTGCAGATCATGAATCTGACTGAACCACAGCAGTATCGAGAGAAATTTGTATCGCCGCCGCACCGAAGGGAACCTGTCGACCCAATGGAGCGCGAAGAAGCTGTCTGGGGTGAAATTTCCCATGCTTTTTCCGAGCCAGTGATTCCCTCCGACGACAAAGCCGACTACATCCCCACTCAAATACTCGCCGAGACGTTTCGAAAGGCTGGTTGCGAGGGCATCCGCTACAAGAGCCGCCTCGGTAAGGGCTATTCATTCGCACTGTTTGATTTGGACGTCGCCGTTGTGATTGGCTGC
>CAITMP010000790.1 GCA_903893525.1 uncultured Acidobacteriia bacterium
ACAACATTTGCGGCATTCCATACGGGGACGTGCGCAGCTTTGCGTCGAACGCAGCTACCAATTTCCGTGCCGAAACCTCGAATTCCGGCCGGTCCGTCATCCGGGACAGCCGCAGCAGATTCAACAGTGCCACGGAATTGCCCGACGGTTCCGCCCCGTCATAGTCGTCCTTGTGCCTCATCAGGCTGACCGCGTCCGGGTGTGCCGAGGCATAGAAACCGCCAACCTCTGCATCCTCCAGTAGCTGGCTTTGTTTTGCCGACACCGTCAGTGCACGCGCCAGATACCGGAATTCGAAGGTCGTCTCGTAGAGGTCCAACAGGGCCTGCACCAGGAAGGCGTAGTCGTCCAGCATGCCGCCGATTGCCGCATCTCCGTCGCGGTACCGGCGCAAGACGGCCCCGTCGTGGGAAACCAGGGTGGACAGGATAAAGTCCGCAGCGCGCGCGGCCGCAGCCGCATACTTCGGCTCGCCAAGAATGCGCGCCGCCTTTGCGAATGCGGAGATCATGAGGCCGTTCCACGCGGTCAGAATTTTGTCGTCCAGGTGCGGACGAACGCGGCCCCCGCGCGCATCCATCAGCAATTTTTCGGTCAAGGCGATGGACGCGGCGATCTCCCTGGGGTCGGCATCGAAATGCTCGGCAGTAACCGCGATGGTCCGCGCTTGGAACAGGATGTTCCGCCCCGTGAATTCCCCGTGCGGATCGTTGCGGACATTCCCGGTGCGCTCCATGCCGTAGCGGTAGCCGAACCACGCCGCAGCCTCAGGCCCAACGAGTTTCGCCACCTCGTCCCATTCCCAGATGTAAAAATATCCTTCGCTCTTGTGGTGGGGATCTGCGGGATCGACCACACTGTCGGCGTCTTCCGCCGACCAGAATGCGCCCTCCGGAGCAGTCATGTCCCGCATCACGTAGTCCAGCGTGCGGCGCGCGGCCGATTCCATCGCGTCGTTGCCCGTGATTTGGTAGCACTCCAGATACGCGGCGGCCAGTTGCGCCTGGTCGTACAGCATCTTCTCGAAGTGGGGTACAAACCAGTACTCGTCAACCGAGTAGCGGTGGAACCCTCCACCCAGCTGGTCGTGCATGCCGCCCTTCTCCATGGCAATGAGGGTGGTCGCCACCATGTCGAGCGCGTCCGCGTTTCCCGTGCGCTTCCAATACCGCAACAGAAAGTGCAGGGATGCGGGCCGGGGGAACTTGGGAGCGGAACCGAATCCACCGAGTCTGGAGTCAAACGCCCTGTGCAGTTGCAGGAACGCGGCTTCCCCGGGTCCGTCATGCGCGTGGCCGTCCCCCGATCCATCGTCGTCGGATTCCCGCAACCGCTCCATCACCTCGTCGCTCGATTGCAGGATTCGCTCGCGGTCCTTGACCCATGCCTCGGCCACGCGTTCCAGCACCAGTGGGAATCCGGCCCGGCCGTAACGGTTGTCCGGCGGGAAATAGGTGCCGCCGACGAACGGTTTCAAATCCGGCGTCAACCAAACGGACATCGGCCAACCGCCACTGCCTGTCGTAGCCTGGACATAGGCCATGTAAATCCGATCAATATCCGGGCGCTCCTCGCGGTCCACCTTGATGCAGACGTACAAATTGTTCATGAGGGCCGCTGTCTCGGGGCTTTCGAATGACTCCCGCTCCATGACGTGGCACCAATGGCAGGTCGAATAACCGATCGAAAGAAAGATGGGCTTGTCCTCGTTCCGCGCGCGGGCGAAAGCTTCCTCCCCCCATGGATACCAATCGACGGGGTTGTTGGCGTGCTGCAGCAAATAGGGGCTTTTTTCAAGCGCGAGGCGATTCGGCATCTTCCTCCAGCATTACACGGTAGAATCTGAGTTTGCCCCGTCATCCTGCCATTCCGTACGTTCTGCCCTTCGGGGTGTTCATGCTCTGCATTGCGGCGCAGTCGGCAATGCCCGTACCCGTCTGGGTCCGGCTGCTGCTTTCGCTTGCGGCCATCGGCGCGGTTTCGCTACCCCTGCTGAAGACCGGGCCGTCAAAGCCGCTGCAAAGCATACTACTTGGTGTGGCGGTATTTGTGATTTGGGTGGGACCGGACTTGGTCTGGCCTGCTTGGCGGCACCTACCCCTGTTTGACAATGGAATCGTCGGCCATCCGGCTGGCAACACGCCCCCGGACTCCAAGAACGATCCCCTGTTCCTGTTCCTCCGCATCGCTGTCAGCGTGGTCGCGGTGCCGATTCTTGAGGAATTGTTTTGGCGCGGCTGGCTGATGCGCTGGCTGGTGGATGGCGAAAACTTCGAGCGCGTCCCGCTGGGCAAGTACGTTCCGTTCGCCTTTTGGGTCACGGCGGTGCTTTTTGCGTCCGAGCACGGCTCGTTCTGGGACGTGGGCCTAATCTGCGGGGTGATCTACAACTGGTGGATGGTTCGCACCAGGAACCTTTGGGACTGCATCATCATGCACGCAGTCACGAACGGCGCATTGGGCGCGTACGTAGTCTTCGCCGGACAATGGCAGTACTGGCTGTAGGGCGTTAGCGGACCTCAGTCCGCCAATATCTTCACGCCGCGCCAAAAAGCCACATAACCCTTGATCTCCGCAGCTGCCGACTTTGGACTCGCATAGTACCAAGCCGCCCCTGCGTTCACTTTGCCCCCTACCACCACATCGTAGTAGTTGGCGACGCCTTTCCACCCGCATACCGTTGTCTGCGCTGCCGGACGGAAGTGCTCGGGACGCAATGAATCGGGAGGGAAATATTGATTTCCCTCCACGATCACGCAACGGTCGCTCTGGGCGATAACAGTGTCTTCCCAAACGGCCTTTGGCATGGTTTCCCTACCAGCGGGGTTCGCGTCGACGGTTGTCTCCACCGCCACCGCCATAACCCCCGCCCGACGATCCGCCTCCACGGTTGCCGCCACCGCCACCGCCGAAGCCGCCGCGGCCACCACCGCCGCCGCCGGGACGCGGCTCGCGCGCTTGGGCTTCGTTGACGGTCAGGGTGCGGCCCATCAGGTCTGTTCCCTGCAGGGCTGCGATGGCCCTGTCAGCTTCGGCCGGATTGGCCATTTCCACGAACCCGAAGCCACGGGATTGCCCGGTTTCGCGGTCCTTCACAATTTGCACGCGCTCAACCTGCCCGTAGGCGGAGAAGGCGGCATCCAAGTCCTGTTCTGTGGTCCGGAACGAAATGTTCCCGACATAAATGTTCTTCAACGGCGTGGCTCCAATCAGTGGACGTACGGCGCTGGCAACGCCGCACATTTATGGTAGCGCTTTCCAGGCGCAAGTAGGTTACAGTTTGCTTGCATCCGCTTTTACGAAACCTTACGGGAAGTGCGAACATCCTTACAGCAAAGGCAAACGTAACGGAATCATGAGGATCGCCCTCCAGTATCCAGCATTTCTGTATCTCGCGTTCGCCGTGTCCCCGCTCGTGTCGCAGGGTGCGGCGCCAAACCGCCTTCCGGCTCCCCAGTCCATTCTCCGGCAGGCACAGGAACGTTATAACCATACCGAATACCCGGAAGCAATCACTCTTCTAAAGAACGCTCCGCAGACAGCCGAAACACTTGAGCTGATGGGACGCTGCTACCTCATGGAAGCCCAGCAGGCCAAGGCCGTCGAGGTACTGGAGAAGGCCGTTGCCTTGGCGCCGTCAAACTCCATGACGCTTACTTGGCTGGGAAGGGCTTATGGACGTCGGGCGGAGACATCGTTCCCGCTCGCGGCCGTTGGTTGGGCTACCAAATCCCGACAAGCATTTGAAAAAGCGGTCCAACTGGATCCGGCCAACGGTGAGGCCGTCAATGACCTTTTCGAGTTCTACCTCCAAGCTCCATCCGTGATGGGCGGTGGGCAGGATAAGGCAAGGGCGCTGATTCCCCGCATGGCCAAGATCGATCCCGCCGAGGCATCATTTGCGGAGGGCAAACTCTCCGAGCACTCAAAGAGGTTTTCGGATGCCGAATCCGCGCTCCGGCGCGCCATCGATTTGGCACCCACCCAAGCTGGTCGCGTAGTCGATCTGGCCCGGTTCCTGGCCCGCCAAGGACGTTTCCCCGAGAGCGAACGGGCTTTCGACGAAGCGGACAAGTTGGAGCCCGGCGCACCCAAATTGTTATTCGCCCGGGCCCAAACATGGATCCACAGCAAGCGGAACATTGCCCAGGCGAAAGATCTGCTAGCCCGGTATATGGCCGCTCCCAACCGTACTCCCGACGATCCAACCCGGCTGGAGGCCCAGAAACTCCTCCACAAGGCCGAAGGCCTCTAAACCATTGCGGGTAGACTGGAAGCAATGAGGTTCGGAGAAGCCCTTGGCTTCAGCTTCCAAGCGCTGCGCCAGAACCCGGTCCGGTCCATGCTCACCGGACTTGGCATGATGATCGGCACGGCCTCGGTCATCCTTGTCGTCACAATCTCTTTGACCAGCCAGCACTACATCCTCGAGCAGATCGAGGGGGTCGGCTCCAACATGATCTTCGCCTCCTATGAGGCTGGATCCCAGCAATCGACAGCCGAGGTCCAAGCCGATTTCGTCAAGTCTGGAGACATGCAGGCCGTGCGGGACCAACTCCCGGGCCGCGTGCTCGCCGTGACCGGCATCGAAAGCAATTTCGACGAAATCTTCATCAACGGCAAACGGGAACGGCTCCTCGTCATCGGCTCGGACGAATACTACAAGCCCGTCCGCAATCTGGTGGTGCTGTCCGGCCGCTTCATGGACTCCGGCGACGTCAGTCTCCGGGTCAAGGTCGCCATGCTCACGGAAAAGCTGGCCAAGCGGCTTTTCGGCAGCACGCAGGACGCGGTTGGCCGCACCATGAAGATCCACGGACTGCAGTTCACCGTCATCGGAACCTTCAAGGAGAAGGTGGAAAGCTTCGGCCAATCCGAATTGAACGCCGAGACCGTGTTGATCCCGATTTCGGTGCAGCAGTACTTTGTCCGGGTGGAGCGCATCGATCCGATGTATGTCCAAGTGCGGTCGCCGCAGGAGGTGGAGCCCGTCACCGTCCAGGTAACCCAAATCCTCCAGAGCCGGCACCGCGCCGGAGCGAATTACAAGGTGGAAAATCTCGCCGGAATCCTCAACGCCGCCAAGCAGATCGCCTCGATCCTGAGTCTTGTGTTGATCCTCGTTTCATTCATCGCCCTCGCCATTTCCGGCATCGGCATCATGAACATCATGCTGGTGACTGTAACGGAGCGGACCCGCGAGATCGGGGTGCGCATGGCTGTTGGGGCCTCGCGGCGGGAGATCCTGACGCAATTCCTGACCGAGGCGGTCCTTATCAGCCTCACTGGTGGGTCGGTAGGTATCGTCGTGGGCGTCGCGCTGCCATTGAGCGTAGGACTCTTTGTGGACAATATCCACATCCCCATTTCGATGTGGTCGGTCGGAATCGCTTTTTCGGTATCCAGTCTGGTCGGCTTGGTCTTCGGCATGCTCCCCGCCAGCCGGGCCTCGAAATTGAATCCAACCGAAGCGTTGCGCTACGAGTAAGGAACGAACAGCAATGATGAAAGTCCGCGTTCTGGCCACGATGGCCGCAGTATTCGCCAGCACCGCGCATGCCGAGCAATTCCCGTTAACCCTCAAGCAGGCTGTCGAGCGCGCCCTCACGCAAAACCCCGACATGGTCATCGCCCGCATCGAAGAGGCGAAGGCGAAGGAAGGCGTTCAAATCGCCCGCGACCCTTTTTCGCCCCGCATCGGAGGTGGCAGCGGCCTTGCCTACAACAACGGGTTTCCGCTCAGCATTGAAGGTTCGGCACCGTCCATTTTTCAAGTCAGGGCCAACCAGTACCTTTTCAACCGTCCCCAAACCTACGCCGTCGCCCAAGCGCGGGAAGCCGCGCGGGGTGCCACGATTGCCACCGGTGAGCGGCGGGACGAGGTAGTCTTCCGTGTCGCATCCATGTTCATCGATGTCGAGCGGGCCTCCCGGCTCGCCGAATCGGCCGCGAAGGCAGTTGCCAACTTGGAAAAAGTCCTGCCATCCGTGGAGGCGCGAGTCTCGGGGGGCAGGGAATTGCCGGTCGCCCTGAAGGAGGCACAGCTCAATGTGCTCCGTGCGCAACAGCGGCTGCTCGCCCTCGAGTCAGAAAAGGACTCCTTGCAGCACAACCTGGCGGTGGTCCTCGGCTATTCCGCCGCCGACACTGTTCTCGTGGCAACCCCGCAGACCATCCTTCCCAATGTGCCCGCATCGGAGGAAGCCGCCGTCCGCACGGCCTTGGAAGGGAGCGCCGAACTGCGCCGCCTCGAATCCAACTACCGGGCCAAGTCCCTGGAAATCAAAGGTTCCGCAGCCCAGAAACTGCCCCGCATCGACCTTGTTGCACAGTACAATCTCTTCTCCAAGTACAGCCACTTCGACCAGTACTTTGCCAAGTTCCAGCAGAACAACGCGCAAATCGGGGCCTCGATCCAAATCCCCCTCTTTCTTGGCCCGGGCATCAAGGCCGGACAGGCGCAGGCCGAGCTCGACCAGCGGAGGCTGCGTTCCGAAATGGAAACCGCGAGAAATAGGCAAGCGCTCGGCGTTCATCAGGGCTATCTGGATCTGAAGCGTGCCGACATGGCCGTGGATGTCGCCAAGGCGGAAGTGGGACTCGCGCATGAACGCCTTTCCGTGCTCCTGGCCCAGATGGACGAGGGTCGGGCCGCCCTCAAGCAGGTCGAGGAAGCACGGGCCGACGAGGAGGACAAGTGGATCGCTTTTTACGACGCACAGTTCTCCCGCGAAAAGGCCAGGCTCAATGTCTTGCGGCAGACCGGGGACCTCGTAGCGGCCCTGCGCTAATTGGCTGTGGGCCTCGCGTCCACACTGTCCACCACCAGCACCGGTGCTATGACCTTCCGCGACTCCAATTTCAGGCCCAGCTGCCGCTCCAACGCTTCGAACACCGAAATCGCACCGTTCGGGTCCGACGGCACGCCGTCGGACCCCGCTCCCGGACGCGGCGCGGCGGCCATCAGGAGCCTGGGGCTGTAATTCAGCGTGAAGTCGTACCGACCCTCGACTCCTGTTGCGTCCACCACCGGTGGATAGCGTCCCAGGTAATCACCTGCTAGATTCCGCAGCGCAGCCGCAAACTGCCCCAGCGTCATGTTGCGGCAGGTGAAGAGCTTGGCCGCCATCGGATTGGCGATCCGGGGATCGACTTGCACGGCCTTCCCATCCCAGCCACCAAGGCCCTCCTTGCAACCGGGCCTGTTCACCGGATCGGCCTTGCGCAACTTCGTCCGCCCCGCCACCAGGGCGTACCCGGACACTTGACGCTGCTCCTCGTGGGTGGCCAAATGGAACCGGTCCACCAGCATCGCCCGCAGCATAGTCCGCATGGTCTCGATGTCGAATCCGTTCCACACCGCCGGGCCGTCCGACAATTCCATTGCCGGAGCCTTCGCCACCACATCGAAATGGGTTTCATTCATCGACTTCGGGCCTCCAAGGATTCGATCTGGATCCCACTCGTTCCAAGCTTCCCCAATCAGGTCCTTGAGTGTCATGGACACCCGGATGCGCCCTCCTGGCTGGATGGAGACGTGTGACCCCTTCAATCCATCCTCCGGGCTGGACAACTTGATGTCCACAACCTCAAACCGGGTTGGGGCCTGCGGAAATTCATTTGCGACCCCCGGTGGATTCGGTTTTGGTTGCCGATCGACCCGTTCCACCAACACCGCTGGAATCGACAGCCGTGTCGGTTCCAATTTCAATCCAAGTTGTTTTTCCAGTGCGTCGAACAGCGTGGTCTGCTCCGTTGGAACCACTTGCGGCCTTCCCGGCCCGCGCATCGACCAGCCTAGTGCAAAGTCCCATTCCCCGTCCAAGCCAGTCCTGTCCACCAACGGGTACTCGAACAAATAGCCCGAAGACCCGCGCAGCTTCGGCAGGGTGCGCGCGAATGCCGCCATGGTCATGTTGCCGCACAGGAACTGAACTGGCTCGCCCCAAACGCCCCAGGGCGAAGGCGGCTGCCTGCCCGGATCCAGCTTGCACCCTTCGTCTCCACCTCCAATGGACTTCGCCAGACGTGGTTTTCTGCCAGCGACGAGCGCATACCCGGGAACCTCCGTCGCGCCATCGCGGGCAACCAGGTGAAAGCGGTCTTCGAGAATACCGCGCAGGATCTGCCGCAGCGATTCCGGCGTGGAACCGGTTGGTGCCTTCGCCACAACATCAAAGCGGTCCATTTCCAGCCAGTCGGGTCCGCCCGCGACCTTTCCGGAATCCACGCCCCAGGCCGTCGCGATCAGGTCCAGCATGGTGGCGTTCCGCAACTCATAGCGCCCGTTCGCGAATCCACGCCGCATCGCCAGGATCGCGCCCGGCGGTCGGAGATGAACATCGGCCCGGGCAACGGCATCGGCCCGTCCAGTATCCACGGATTGCGGCACCGTCTGACCCCACGCCGCCGATATGACGGCCCCGTACAACAAAATCGACTTCATCGCCAATACCTCCAGCTCGCGCGGGTCCCCAATCACGGCTCGTCAACAGCATACAGGAGTGCCCATGCCGCACTGTGCTCCCCGCCGCGCTAAAATGGCAAAGATATGCCCACGCAGACCCGTAGATACTTCATCGGCAACGTGGCCACCGGTTTGGCCGGAGGCCTTGCGACCGGCCGCGCTCTCGGAGCCAACGACCGTGTCCGTGTCGGCGTGATCGGCATCGGCGACCGCGGCACCCAGATTGCCCGCGAAGCCGCGTCGGTCCCCAACACGGACCTCGTCGCCTTCGCCGACATCTACACCCGCCGCCTTGAGGATTCCAAGCGTCTGGCCGCGGATGCCAAGACTTACCTCGACTACCGCCACCTGCTCGAAGACAAGTCCATCGACGCAGTCTTGATTGCAACCCCGCAGCACCTGCACGCCGAGTGCTTCACGGCGGCGCTCGACGCCGGCAAGCACGTCTACCAGGAAAAGACGATGGCGTTCACGGTCGACCATGCCAAGCAGATGCGCGCGGCCCGCCTGAAAGCCCCCCGCAAGACCGTCCAGATCGGCCACCAGTATTGTTCCTCCGGCCAGGTCTCGGACGCCCAGAATTATCTTGCAGCAGGTCTCGTGGGCAAGGTCACGGCAATCCATTCCCACATGTTCCGCAACACGCCCCACGGCAAGGCCCAGTGGGCACGCCCGGTGTTCCCGGACATGACTGCGGAAAACGTGCTCTGGAAATCGTTCCTCGGCGCAGCCCCCGACCGCGACTTCGACGCCAACCGCTACATCAACTGGCGATTTTTCTGGGATTATTCCGGCGGCAACGTGTACGAGAACATGTGCCACCAGACGTCATTCTGGTACAAGGTGATGGACCTGAAGATCCCGACTGCCGTGAATATGACCGGCGGACTCTACCTGTGGAAGGATGGCCGGGAGGTTCCCGACACGATGAACGTGTCGATGGAGCATCCCGAGGAACTCTTGTTTACTTGGGATTCCGGTTTCGGCAACAGCGAGCTTGGTTCCACCGAAGATGTTCTCGGAACCGACGGAACCATCTCCCGCAGCCAGCAGATCCGCTATCTCCCCCAGAAGGTGAACCGTCCCGACGGACGGGAGATGCTCGGCCAGACGCCGACCCAACCCCAGGCGCACATGCGCAACTTCCTCGATTGCATCCGCAGCGGCAAGGAAACGAATTGCCCGTTCGAGCTCGGCTTCCGCGTCTCCGTTGCTTGCCGCATGGCTGTTGAAAGCTACCGCCAGCAGCGCACCGTCCGCTGGGACGCTGTTCGCGAGGAGATCGTCTAGCCTGTTTCCCGCCGCATCAGTTGCGCTTGGCTTGGCCGGGGCTTACGGAGCGTCATGGGCGGTCCGAAATCCCCGGTCGTCCGTCTTTGGTCCCTCGGTCCATTCAGGGACACGGGGACGCATGGCCGTCGCGCTGACGTTCGACGACGGACCGAGCCCTGCCACACCGGCCATCCTCGATATCCTCAAACAGCACCAAGCCAAGGCGACCTTCTTCCTGGTTGGCCAGCACACCCTGCGGTATCCCGAAATAGCCCGCGATTGTGTGGCTCAGGGCCACGAGGTCGCCAACCACTCCCACACCCATCCGAATTTCGCGATGAAATCGCGGTCCTTCATCCGGGACGAATTCCAACGGGCTCAGTCGGCGATCCGATCGACCACCGGTGTGACCCCCACCCTCCTTCGCGCTCCGTATGGCGTACGCTGGTTCGGGTTTGCCGACGTACAGCGCGAATTGAACGTGCAAGGGGTCATGTGGTCCGTCATCGGGCGGGATTGGAAGCTTCCGGCTCCCGACATTACCTCCCGTGTCCTCAGCCGCACCGGGGATGGAGATATTATTTGTCTACATGATGGTCGGGACACGCAATCCGACCCGGACGTATCCGCTACCGTCGATGCCGTCCGCACGATCGTGCCAACCCTCATTGCGAAGGGTTATCATTTTGAAACAGTCACCGAAATCCTATGCCCGAAGAAATAATGCCGGAACCCGTGAACTTGGACTCGCCTGAGTCGGACTTGCCAACTGGTGAAACCGTCGGCGAGCAGACCGCCGCGCCTGCTCAGCTCAACGAACCTGCCGAGATCGACGCACTTGCCGAACGCGTCCTGCAGATCATCGCCGACACCCAGCGCAAGAACCGAGCCCTCATCTCCATCGACAGCAGTTTCGAGGAGCTCGGGATCGACTCCATGGATGGCGTGAACATCGTTTTCGCGTTGGAAAATGACTTCAATATCAATGTGCCCGACGAGGAAGTGAAAAACATCCGCAACGTTCGCGACATGGTTGAAGGAGTCCGGAAGCTGGTCCTCGAGGCCGAACCTTCCTAATGCGCAGAGTCGTAGTTACAGGGATGGGTGCCTTCTGCGACCTCGGCCGCGACCTGTCCGAATTTGACCAGGCCCTCCGCGAGGGTCGTTCCGGCATCAGCCGATTCGAGCCAAGCGAGTTTTCCGAACTCCGATTTACAACGGGGGGCGAGATCAAGAACTTCAACCCTATCGACCACATGCCGGCGAAGGAAGCCGACATGGTCGACCGCTTCGCGCAGTTCGCCATTGTTGCCGCTACTGAGGCTGTCCGTCAGAGCGGGATCGAGTGGACTCAGGACTTGAAGGACAACACGGCCATCGTCACCGGTTCCTGCATCGGTGGCCAGGCGACGGAAAATCAAGGTTTTTGGGATGTCTACAAGATGGGTCGGAACCGGGTCCACCCGATGACGATTCCGAAGACGATGGCCAACGCCGGTGCCAGCGCCATCTCCCTCAGGTTCGGCATTACCGGCCCGTCCTTCACCATCGCCACTGCCTGCGCCTCCTCGGCCCATGCCATCGGCCAAGCCTTCACCATGGTGGCCTCTGGCATGACCGACTTCGCCCTCACAGGCGGCAGCGAGGCCCCATTCAGTTTCGGACTTCTCAAGGCGTGGGAAGCCATGCGCGTGGTCACCCCCACTGTCTGCCGACCATTTTCCAAAGACCGCAATGGCATGTCCCTCGGCGAAGGTGCGGCCATCATGGCGATCGAGACATTGGAGCACGCCCTCGCCCGCGGTGCCAAGCCCTTGGCTGAAATCGTTGGCTTTGGCATGTCAGCCGACGCGCACCACATCACCCAACCGTCAGCCGAAGGCGCGGCCAAAGCGATTACGATGGCGCTCAAGCAGGCGGGAATCGGACCGGAGCAGGTGGGGTATGTAAACGCGCACGGTACCGGTACGAACGTCAACGACGTGACTGAAACACGAGCGTTGAAGCTTGCCCTCGGCGACCATGCCTACAAGGTGGCGATTTCGTCCACCAAGGCGATGCACGGTCACACCCTGGGTGCCGCTGGCGCATTGGAGTCCACGGCCGCGATTCTGGCGATGACAGGCGGCTACGTCCCGCCCACCATCAATTACAGCGTCCCCGATCCCGAGTGCGACCTCGATTACACCCCCAACGCGCTCCGCACCTTGGATTTCGAATATGCGATTTCCAACTCCTTCGCGTTTGGCGGACTGAACGCGGTGCTGGCGTTTCGCCGGATCTAGAACTTTCTTCTACTCCCGGTACCGGTACAAATGTAGTGGTATCTGTCGGCTGCCGGGAGTATCGTGAAGAAGTGACCAGCCGCTTCCACGCCGCCGCAGCAGTTTTAATCGGAATCGCACTCCCTGCGCTTTCCGCCGCGAGCCAGTTGTCTGTTTACCTCTCCGCGCCTTCCGCAGTCGCCAGCACGGTCACGTTTTCCAGCGGTGGTGGCCTCACAACCGAAACCTTCGACAACAAGAGCGGTTCGTACACCACCTACACGTCCACTATTGGTACGTACTCCGGCAGTATGAAGGTCCAGGCTGCGGATGCCTACGGTGGTGCATCAGGCACAACGTACATGACGTTCGGCGCCCAGACCAGCACGTCCACGCCCGTTACCCTCACGCTGAAAACTCCCGAAAACTATTTCGGCTTCTACTGGTCGGCGGGCGACGCCAACAACGGCCTGTCGGTCTATTCGGCCGGAACCCAACTGGCGCACTTCACCACCGCTGACATCAAGAACCTGCTCTCCGGACCCACGGTAACCGCCATCAACGGCTCAACCTACCAGTCCAGCGCGTACAACTGCAATCCCAACAACACTTCGCAGGATTGCGGCGAGCCGTTCGCATTTGTCCACCTCGTTGCGACAGGGTTCACATTCGACAAGGTTGTTTTCGACAACAGCAATACTACCGGTACAGGCTTTGAGAGCGACAACCACACGGTCGCGTACGGAACGGTGGTTCTGCCGGGTACCTTTGTCACGGTCGAGAGCCTTCAGGTCACCACCACTTCCCAAGCCACAACTCCAGAACCGGGCAGCGTCCTGCTGCTGCTTGGCGGCTTGGCCGCTGTCGGATACCGGCGCCGCGCTGCGAAGGGCCGCGCGTAAGGTTCCTGCAATGCTCTTCCGCATAGCAGTTTCGGTTCTACTCGGATGCGGGTTGACCGCGTCGGCGATTGCCGGGCAGTTGGGCGGGATGTCTGGCGTTCCCCCGGTGGCTTCCGCCGAAACCAGGGAACTGTCCCCGGCCCACACGCCATACACCTCCACAATCTTCGGTACGGCAGGCAGCGTTGTGGAGGAATCCGCAAATCCCACGCCGGGCACGCCATCCAACAGCCAAGCCATTCCCACAAGCCTGCCCGGTCCGGTTGTCCCAAGAACAGGGCAAAACACCACTGTGCCCGAGCCGGGCAGTGTCCTGTTGCTGTTTGTCGGAATCACCGCCTTTATTGTTCTAACCCTGGTCGCACGCAATCGATTCAAGAAGACTTCGTCGTAGGTCCTTCCCCAAGGGCGTCACGTTTTCCTGCGCTCCAATCCCGGCGTACGACTGAATCCCCCCGGCAATGCCTTCCATGTGTATTTAAGATCACCGCGCAGATGCGCGCCCTTTTCGGGCCGGTCGACCCGTCCACGACATCCTCCCATCCATCCCCGAACCGGATATTTTGTTCCGTGCCTGCAATCGTGCCCCCCCCCCCTTGACACCGGTAAATTTTTGCAATAAAGTTTCATAAGCTTTGTATGGGGTATTGGTTCGGGGTAGCCCGCCAGTTCCTATTGCTTTTAAGTCCTGTCAACGTCCTGAGGGGTTTTGGCAGAAGCGTTCATTCCCGTGTCGCGCCAAGGGCGCAGCCCGGGAGATCGCTAACGAAAAAGGAGACTAGGATTCACAGTGATACGTAACATCAGCAGAATGTCCGGCTGCCTTGTCGCGGCCTTGTGTCTGTTGCCCTTGGGGGCACTGGCACAGGTCACGACCGGTAGCGTAACCGGACGAGTAGTAGACCAATCGGGATCTGTCATTCCCGCTGCACAGATCGTTCTGATCAGCGAGTCGCAGAATACCAGGACTGCAGCAGTCAAAACCAACGGTAGTGGCGACTACGTGGTCCCGAACGTCACAGCCGACACGTACAGCATCGAAGTCACCGC
>CAITMP010000791.1 GCA_903893525.1 uncultured Acidobacteriia bacterium
GCCTGCTCCAAAACCTGAGCCAGCTCCAGTTGAAGCTTTCGTGGCTACTGTTGGGCAATCTGCGTCCCAACGGGACACCGCCCGAGGCCGATTTCCTCCGTGACCGCGTGCCCGTGCGTCTCGACGCGCTTGAGAGCTACATCCGCGGCCTCATGGCGACCACGCCGGACCAGAGGACACGCATGTTCGGGCAGGCCGTCCGCATCGATGAACGGTTCTCGCAGCCAAACTTCCAACTCGGACGGATATCCTTCGGCAAAAAGGACTACAAGACGGCGACACTCCACTTGGGCCGCGTCACGAAGAATGACTCCCATTACTTGGAGGCGGCCTACCTCCTCGGGATCTGCCGGTACTACGAGGGCGATTTCGATGCCGCCATCCGCCAGTTCACCGCACTCCGAGCGGAAATCCCCATCAACGAGGTTTTCAACAACCTCGGAGCCGCGCTATCCCGCAAGAACGACCCGTCGGCGTTCGATCAATTCAAAAAGGCGCTCGAGGGCGACGAGGCGGACCCCGACTACTGGTTCAACTCAGGCTATTCGCTGTGGAAACAGGGTCAGTTCACCCAAGCCGCAGACCGGTTCCGAGCAGTGCTGGACCGCACTTCCGGGGATCAGGACGCCACGGTTCTACTTGGTCGCTGCCTCCGAATGGACGGACCCAGGGCTGGCGACACCCGGACCCAATCCTTGGAAAGGCTGAAAACTTCATTTGAGGACTCGGCCTTCCGTCAGCTGCAGGCGGAACTGAAGCATCCCGAAAAGCCCTAGCTGGACTACTTGTCGCACCACTCGACCCAGTCGGCGTGCGTCAGGTCCCTCATCACAACCGCCGCATCGTGGAGCCAAGCCTTCGGGCGGTCGTCCAGATCGCGCAGGATGGCCTCGTGCCGTTTGGAACCCAAGTGGATATTCGCGGTCTCCCACCCCATCGCGTACATGAGATCATCCTTTTCCTTGACCTGGGGGACAGCCGCGAAGTCGATTTTTGTACAGTCCGGGGCCAAACGCCGAACCATCCAGCCGGACTTCGCGCGCACAAACGGGTCGGGAACCCGGACCGCAACCTCGATCACGCGCTGGTAGCGAATCCGCTCCGCCCCGTCGCTCGGCCCGTTCGTTGCCAGCCGGGCCCAGTACCAAGCCGAAGGGGCCAATTCCTTGACCTCCCGGCAAATATGCCCGCCCGCATATTCCGCCACCGCAACGAATCGACGCCGCCCCCGGCTTCCCAATCCAGCCGGGCGATGCGAAAACCGGCATGGCAATCCCCGTTCCGGCAGAACGCCTTTCACCAACGTTGCCGCCGATTTCGGCAGTTCGCCATCGAAGGGCTTCAGCGTCAGAATCTTCTCCCAGAAATTGACGGGCCGCGCCGGGCGCACCAAATCGAGCAGCCAGCCGTGCTTTTCGCCCAGAACAAACGGCATCCCGCCCGCCACCAGTCCGTCCCGGTAGCCCTTCAGGATCTGCGTGCAGATATGGACACGGTTGATCTTCAAATGTCCGGCCTCGGCTGCGATGAGCGCACTGGTGGCCAGCCGCACCAAGTCGATGCTGTATGGCATCCGGCAGGCTTCGTCGAAGTCATTGATGCCCCAAGCCAACCGCGCTTCGGCATCGCGCCAAGTTCCGAAGTTCTCCAAGTGGAGGTCTCCCACAGCCAACACTTCGGGGGTTTGCGGCGAATCGAGGCCATGGACGTAGAGTGTCGGCCACAACAGCGCCCAGCGGTAAAACGTGGCGCGCAGAAACGGGAATACCCCGGCCTTCATCAGGTGGTGCTTTTCCTGTAGGTCCTCGGGAACAATTCGTATCCGCTGGGCCAACCAATTCTCGTAGCCGGCAGTGGCTTTGCGGAACGTCTGGATCTCGACGGGCATCGGCTCGAACCCTACACGTCGGTTAGCGACCGCGCGAGTTTCGGGGCCAAGACCCAGCGCAAAACCCCATGCGGATGCGATTTCGTGGCGTCCAGGTCGATCCGGATCATTGAAGCTTTCTTGACATCAAGCCGCAGCGCCGGCGAATTCAGCAGAAATGCAGCGAGCGACCCCAGCAGGGGCTCGTGCCCCGCCACAAGCATGGAGGGCTCGTGCGCAAAGTCACGCAGATCATGCCAAGCCCGCTCCGGCATCCCGTGCGGAACCAGGGACTCCAAGCGGTACACCTCGCCGTCGTAGCCAAAATCCTTGGCCGCAATGCCCGCCGTCTGGAAGGCTCGGATATAGGGGCTCGAAACAATAACGGCGGGATTCGTTCCGGCGCGCCGCACCATTCGGATTACGTCAGATACTTTTTCGCGGCCTTCGGCCGTCAATTCGCGGGCTGAATCGGGCGAACCCGGCTCGGCGTCCTCCGCAATACCATGGCGGAAAAGATATAGTTCCATTCGGGGGACCTGTCCGCCCTCCAGTATAAACACGGCCAGGCGGTAGCATGTAGATATTGAATAAATCGCCCCTTCTGCCCATCTTTCTAATCGTCCTGGTGGATATCCTGGGCATGACGATCATCCTGCCCCTGCTGCCGTTTTACGCCGAGCACTTGGGTGCGACCCCGACCGTCGTCGGCCTTCTCGTCTCGTCGTTCGCGTTCTGCCAGCTGATTGCCGGACCAATCCTCGGGAAAATGTCGGATGCCATGGGCCGCAAGCCCCTGTTGATCGTCAGCCAAGTGGGCACGCTGATCGGATTCCTCATCCTGGCGGCATCGAATTCGCTCTGGATGGTGTTCCTGTCACGCATCATCGACGGTTTCACCGCTGGCAACCTGTCGCTCGCCCAAGCCTACATTGCCGACGTAACAACACCCGAAAACCGGGCGAAGTCCTTCGGCGTGATTGGCATCGCCTTCGGCATCGGCTTCCTGATCGGACCCGGCGTGTCCGGCTACCTCTCGCAATACGGTTACGCATACCCGATCCTTGCCGCCGCTGCACTTTCCCTGACCAGCATTATTTGCACGGCGACGCTTTTGCCGAAGGTGGTTCCCCATGCCGACGAGGCAGGCGGTGGGCCGGGCGGCAAGCGCCTGGGAGTGATGGATTGGCAGGCGTACGGTGCGTATTTCCGTCGTCCCGAACTCGGTCCGCTGCTCTGGCAGTTCTTCTTCTTCGCGTTTTCGTTCTCATTCTCGGTCAGCGGTTTCGCGCTTTTCGCGCAACGCCGGTTCACCTACCAGGGGCACCCGTTCACCGCCAAGGAAGTGGGCTATGTGTTCACCTACATCGGCTTCATGGGCGTAATCATCCAAGGCGGCTTGATCGGAAAACTGGTAAAGTGGCTGGGCGAAAAGACGCTCGTCTGGGCCGGTTTCTTCGTCTCCTCCACGAGTTCGATCTGGCTCGGTTTCACCTACTCGATCCCGATGCTGGTGGCCAATTCGACCTACGGGGCCTGGGGCACGGGGATTGTGCGCCCCGCGCTCACGTCGTTGATCTCGCGCAAGGCAGGTCGTCGCGAGCAGGGAGTGGTTCTGGGCCTGACGCAGTCGCTTACGTCGGTTTCATCCATCGTGGCCCCCGTGATCGCGGGCGCGATGATCGAGCGGAACTATTTGGTGGGTTGGGCTCTGGTTGTGGCGGTGGTGGCGGGGTTCGGCATGTTTGCCGGTTTCGTAAGCCGCAACGCCGAATAGCACGGCACAAACAGAAAGGGCGGGAGTTTCCTCCCGCCCCCATTCTTTACTCCAAGCTCTTCGAAGCAATCTCCGCTGTCACCATCGCCAAGAATTCCTCAAAAGGAACCGCCCCGGCGTCCCCGCGTTTCCGGTGCCGCACCGCCACCAGCCCCGCCTCGGCTTCCCGACCTCCGCAGACGAGCATGTACGGAACCTTCTGCAGCTGGGCGTCGCGGATTTTCAGATTCACCTTCTCGCCGCGCTCGTCCACGACTGCCCGGACGCCCGCCGCCTTCAGCTTCTCCGTCAGTTCCTGAGCATACGGAATCTGCCTGTCGGTGATCGAGAGCACCGCAACCTGCACCGGAGCCAGCCATGTCGGGAACGCGCCAGCATAGTGCTCCACCAGGATTCCGAAGAACCGCTCCACGGACCCGAACAGTGCCCGGTGCACCATCAACGGGCGGTGCTTGGCACCGTCCGCGCCCACATACTCCAACTCGAACCGCTTGGGCAGCGTGAAATCGAATTGCACCGTCGATAGCTGCCACAACCGGCCGATCGCGTCCACCAGCTTCACGTCGATCTTCGGCCCATAGAACGCAGCCTCGTCGGGAATCACCTTGGCTTCGATTCCCAACCGGTCGCAGGCCTTGCGCAGCGCACCCTCGGACAACGCCCACATGTCGGGCTCGCCGTCGTACTTGCCGCTCACACCGCCGTCCCAAGTGGAAATTTCAGCCTTGTAGGAGGTAAATCCGAACGTGCGCAGCGTGTCGGTCGCGAAATCGAGACAGGCCACAATCTCGTCCTCGATCTGGTCGGGACGGCAGAAGATATGCGCGTCATCCTGCGTAAAGCCGCGGACACGCAGCAGACCGTGCATCGTCCCCGAACGCTCATACCGGTAAACGGTGCCCAGTTCCCCCAGCCGCACCGGCAATTCGCGGTAGCTGTGCTGGCGGTCCCGGTAGATCAGGATGTGGCCGGGACAGTTCATCGGCTTCAACTGGTACTCGGCGTCATCCAGTTCCATCGGAGCGAACATGTTCTCCGAGTAGAAATTGGCGTGGCCGGAAACCTTCCACAGGTCGCGCCGCATCACGTGCGGAGTATAGACCAAGGAATAGCCGCGCTTCAGGTACGCGTCGCGCATCCAGTCTTCCAGCGTTTTGCGGATAATGCCGCCCTTCGGATGGAAGAAGATCAAGCCCGGCCCAGCCAATTCCTGGATGCTGAACAGGTCCAGTTCCTGGCCGATCTTCCGGTGGTCGCGCTTCTTGGCTTCCTCAAGCCGGTTCAGGTATTCGTCCTGATCCTTCTTGGTGAACCACGCCGTGGCATAGATCCTCTGCAGCTGCTTGTTCTTCTCGTCGCCCCGCCAGTAGGCGCCGGCGATGTTCAGCAGCTTGAACGCCTTGATCTTCGACGTGTCCGGCAGGTGGGGGCCACGGCAGAAGTCAATGAAGTTCGGCCCGAGCGTGTACTCGGTAAAGATGTCGCCCGCGCGCTCGGTGATCAGCTCCACCTTCATGGGCTCGCCCATTTCGGTGTACTTGGCGATACCGGCGGCCTTTTCCATCAGCTTGCGCTCGAAGGTGAGCGCCTTGGCCTGCAGTTCCCACATCTTGCCCTCGATCCGGTCGAGGTCGTCGGGCGTGAATTTGTCGGCGCGGTCGAAATCGTAGTAAAAGCCGTTCTCGATGGGCGGTCCGATGGCGAGCTTGGTTTCCGGGAACAGCTCCAGCACGGCGGCGGCGCACAGGTGGGCGGTCGAGTGCCGGTAAACCTCCAGAGCCTCCGGGTCCTTCGTGGTCAGAATCTGCAGCGAGGCATCGGCCTCGAAAGGACGGTTGAGGTCAAAGAGCTGGCCGTCGACTTTGGCGACGATGGCCGCGTCCGCGAGGCGGGGGCTGATGCCGCGCGCCACGTCCAAAGGAGTCGATCCGGACGCTACCTGGTGGATGCTCCCGTCCGGCAACGTGACTTGTATGCTGTTCATAAGAAAAGGTCTGGAACTTCTCAGGTTACCATCCGGCAGGCCGGGGCAGGGATGCCGTCCAAGCAGGCGCGATTTAGGGAATTTGGACTCCGAGTTCTAGTACTTCCTTGCAATCCGCACCCGCCCCGAAGACCTCGCAGCGGGCTAGAATGATAGAGGTGCGGGAGATCCGCGCCCGGTTTCATTGCTGAAAGGGCCCTTGCTTTCGATGCGCCACCTTAAATTCCTGCCACGCATTGCCGTCTTCATATTCATTTTCAGTCTGACTTCAATTCCGGCCTCCGCGAGCTTTATTATCAACGCTACGTACGGTAGCGGCATCCTGAACGACAAGAATTCAGCCACCATTCAGAGCACCATTAACTCCGTTATTGCCAACTACGAGACCCTGATTACATCGTCCATTTCAATCAACGTGACCTTTGACACGATGACGACGGGCCTCGGGCAAACCACTACGAACATTTACCCAATCCTGTATTCCAACTACATCACAGCCCTCTTCAACCACGCCCAGAGTGCCGACGACCTAACCGCCATTGCGCATCTCTCCAAGACCGCGACCTTGGACCCCGCCTATGGCCTCGACACCATTTATCTGAAGGGTGCGGACGCCAAAGCACTGGGGGTGGGTACATTCGCTGTCACCCATGCGGCGAGCGAGGGGACGATCAGCCTCAACACGTCCATCATGAACCTCTCCCGGTCCGGGACCCAGGACTCCAACAAATACGACCTCCAATCCGTTGTTTCGCACGAGTTGGACGAAGTTCTTGGACTTGGCTCGTCCGTTGGCACCGGTCAGACATACGCTTCGGCGGAGGACCTCTTCCGCTACCTGGCCAACAACGGCAGCTGCTCCACCGTAAAGGCACGCCCAACAACGGCCGCGTTCCCCACCAGCACCACCACTGCCACATGTTTCTCGATTGACGCCAGCACGGGCCTCGCCCAGTTCAATAACACCGGCAGCGGCGATACAGGGGACTGGCTCACCAACGCCTCCAAGCCGCAGGTGCAGGACGCGAGCGGGACCAAAGGGGCACAGCCGACGCTGAGCGTCGAACTCAGGGCCCTCGACGTGATCGGCTACGATCTGGCACCCAGTGCCCAATTCTCTTCGACCTCCTCGCAAACCACGACTCCCGAGCCGACCACCTTCGCCGTCGCCGGTCTGGCACTGGCCGGCCTGGCATTCCGCCGCCGCAAGGCTTAGTCTCGAATCCCGGTTGCTGAATGAGAAGGGCTCCAGTGCAAGCGGGAGCCCTTTTGCATTTGAAAAGCAATTCCGACTTGGGTAGAATGAATGAAAAGGGGGTAATTTCCCCTACCCTGTTTTCGGAGACCCCTGGTTTGAAAAAAGCGTACTTCCCTGCCCCGGCCCTCGCTCTGTCCTTTGCGTATTTTCTTCTCCCGGCAACCCCGGCGAATGCCAGTTTCATCATCGTGCCGACGTGGGCGACGAATATCACCAGCGACGCCAACGCGGCCACAATCGAGGCAACAATCAATGCCGCAATCGCCATCTACCAGTCAAAAATCACCGACAACGTCAC